>NZ_JAYWYX010000012.1:0-99975 GCF_048147925.1 Acinetobacter sp. 226
TGGTTGATCGACTCAGTCGATGAGTTATTTCGAGTTTTTTTCGAATCCTGTATGAATAATAAAGTAGTTTGACTATAAGCACCGCTATGATCCTGATCCAGATGAGTCAAAATCAGTTGATCCAGCTCTCTCACTCCTTGCACAGATAAAAATGGCATAATCACTTGCCGGCCAATACTGAATTTTTCCTCATTATAATAACCACCCATGTCGATCATCATGCTGTGTTGTCCGTCACGAATGAAGATGGCCTGTCCCTGTCCAACATCCAGAATAGACAGCTGAAATGCATGCTGATTGAGCTGAGGAATGCATAGCGGTATACAGGCAAGTGCTGTCCAGCTTTTGGGTACTAAGCCCCGCGGTAAAAAGACAATTAACAAACCCAAAATGCATAGAGCAATCATCCAGACATTCATCGCGACTGGAATCAGTTGCGGTGCAAACAACCGATCAAGCAAATTCAGAAATGCTAGCAGCATATGAATAAAAATATCATTGAGCTGAAACAACAGACTTGACAATGGCTCAGAAACGAAAAACAGTAAAGCTGCCAGAATATCTACTGGAACTATCAGCAGGCCAATCCACGGGATGGCCACCAAGTTACTCAGCGGCGTAATCCAGGCCACCTGCTTAAAAAACAGCATCATTAAGGGAAACAGGGCCAGAAAAATTTTCCACTGCGACTCTACTAAAACTTTCATTGCAAAATACAGCCGTTGTAATGCTGTTTGTATTGTTTGATTCGATTGCTGCTGAATGGTTTGATAGATTCGTAGCAACACAAAACAGGCTCCATAAGACAGCCAGAATGCGGCCGACAAAATGCTAAAAGGATCAAAGAGCAACAATAAGGCAGCACTTAAAATCAGCAATTTTAATGGCTGCACACTTTGCCTGAGCAACAGTGTAAAAGTCACAATCACACAAATCAGTAGAGTGCGTAGCGCCGGAATTTCAAAACCGACGAAGGCACAATACAGTAGTACACATAATAAAAAAGGCAGACTCAAAAAATACTGCCTTGGCCATTTCAGGTAAATCTGCGGTGCGTATCTTGAAATCAAATATTGCAACGTGCCACAAACGATAAAGGCAAAGATCAGTACATGCGGTCCGGAAATCGCCAGTAAATGACTCATGCCAAAACGCTGGAATTGCTGTTCCGTCGCTTGATCCAGTAGACTTTCATCACCACTTAATAGAGCCAGTAACAAGCCTTCCTGCTGTACGGGTTGTCTGGCCACAAACTCTCTTAAGGCCAGTCGCTGCTGTTCTACCCATAGCAAAAATCGCTGATTCAAATTTTTCTGCTGACGTAGATACTTAGCATGACCTAGTGCATAGAGTTGTTGCGGTTGCAACTCTTGGATATGTTTAATCCTAAACCCGGCCATGACATTTTGCTGTAATGCCCACTTTTCTGCATCAAAAGTACCTGGTGTGGCATAACTGTGATGCGGACGAATCTGGCCTTGTAATAGATAATAATGTCCTAACTTAAGGGTTCGCTGCTTGGTCTCAGCAGAAATTAAACTAGATGAAGTAGCAGTATCTGAAACTGGCAGAAAACCCATCCACTTAACTGTAGTACCATCAGGATTAAGCACATGCAGGGCTTGCTGGATATTTTGATCACCCAGTTTATTCAGCTCTTTGATATACACCACGATTTCTTTTTCAGAGACCTCATGCTCCCGCTTGGATAAACGTTCAGCCAGTTGCAGATTGGCATAAGCATGGCCTAACAACAGTCCCAAAAGCAGGCCGGATCCAGTGATCAACAGGCTTCGCAGCGGTGTATTCAAGATGAGCTTTAATTTATGGCAACATAGATACCAGAGCAGCGCAACGATCAAAACTGCCGTCCCGCTCAGTTGGACAGACAGGAAATTTTTCCCCATACAGGCAAGGCCTAAAATCCAGCCGATACATAGCCACTGCAACATTGAATCGTATTCTTTATTATTATTTTGCCCAATAATAAAGCCCACCGGAGTGAGCTTCAATCAAATGCGAATATTCTCGTTATTTAGGATGCAACCCATAAACCATCTTGCATGTGCAAAATCCGGTCTGCAGCATGGGCCAGCTGTTCATCATGCGTCACAATCAGCATCGCCATATTAAACTCACGTTGTAATTCAGTCAGCAGTTCAAAAATTTTTGCTGCAGTCTTACGGTCCAGATTACCGGTCGGCTCATCGGCCATCATCAGTTTAGGTTTACCGACTACTGCGCGCGCCAAGGCTACACGCTGACGTTCACCTCCAGATAATTCACCTGGCTTGTGGGTGAGACGATGTGAAAGACCAACACGTTCCAGTAAATATTCAGCCTGCTGTTTGGCTTCCTTGAATTTCATGCTGTCGCGTAACATCAGCGGCATCGCTACATTTTCCAGTGCCGTAAATTCTGGCAAGAGGTGATGAAACTGGTAAACAAAACCCAAATGCTCATTTCGTACATAACCGCGTTCTGCTTCAGACAAGGTATCAAAACGACGGCCATTCACCATGACCTGACCCGACGTCGGGCGATCCAATCCGCCCAGAACATGTAATAAGGTACTTTTCCCCGATCCACTGGAACCGACAATCGAGACAAACTCACCTGCTTTGACCTGTAGTGACAAGCCACGAATCACCTCAACCGTGGCTTTACCATCGGTAAAGGACTTGTGAATATTCTGGGCATCTAAAATCAGATTACTCATAACGCAAAGCCTCTGCCGGTTGAATTTTTGCTGCACGTAAAGCGGGGTAAATCGTTGCGACAAAACTTAAGGCCAGTGATAAACCAACAATCACCAGAACATCCTGCCAGCGCAGATAAGAAGGTAGATAGTTAATAAAATAGGCATCAAACATATTCAGACCGAAAGTATTGTTGAGCCAGCCAATAAAGCTACTGATACTGGTTGCTGCAATAATTCCGAGGATTGCCCCTGCGCAAGTGCCAATCACCCCAATCACGGTACCTTGTACCATAAAGATTTTGGTAATCGTGGCAGGTGAAGCACCCAAAGTCCGTAAAATAGCAATGTCCGATTTCTTATCCGTCACCACCATCACCAGTGAAGACACAATATTAAAGGCCGCTACCAGCACAATCAGGAATAAAAGCAGGCTGACCATGGCCTTTTCCATCTGAATCGCGCTGAACAGATTACCATGGGTATAAGTCCAGTCCGAAGCATAAAAATTCGCCGGTAAATCGCGCACGATTTCCTGAGACACTTGTGGTGCCAGGAAAATATCATCCAGTTTCAGACGCACCCCCTGCGCACCATCCGGCAGACGTAGTAAAGTTGACGCATCATTTAAAGCGATATAACCCATCATCGAGTCAACTTCAGCCCCGATACTGAAAATTCCCACCACTTTAAAACGTTTAAAACGCGGGACCACACCGGCTGGTGAAGGAGTCGCTTCTGGCAGAACCAAGGTAATATTGTCGTTTAAACCGACGCCCATGGCATCAGTCATTTGCTTGCCCAAAACAATACCGAATTCACCTTTTTTCAGGCTGTCAATACTGCCCTCAACCATATGGTTTTGTATAATTGATACTTTTTTCTCATACTCGGGCTCAATCCCGCTGACCATAATGCCGGCAACCTGGCCTTGGGCAGTCAGCATTCCTTGTAACTGGGTAAAAGGTGCAACCCCCTGGACATGTTTATGTCCTTCAATTTGCTTTGCAAGTTCTGGCCAATTTGTTAAAATTTGTGTTGAGGAAACAGTCGCTTGGGGAATCATTCCTAAGACACGATTCTTTAATTCTCGGTCAAAACCATTCATCACAGACAAGACTGTAATGAGAACTGCCACACCGAGTGTGAGGCCGATCATTGAGACCAATGCGATAAAAGAAATGAAGTGGTTACTACGCCGTGCGCGAGTATATTTCAACCCTATATACAGCGAGATTGGTTTGAACATAACCATCTAGTCCGAGGTAATAAATTATGGAAAATGTACAGCATCCAAACGGATTTGCGGAAAGACGCGTCATGTCTCGAATCGATGCTGCCTTACGAATTAATTATCAGATTATTTCCGATGATGTTGCCTTGAATGATCCTTACGATCCTAATTTCGTCTTGCCCCGCTATTTTCTACTACTTGCAGAACTAGATCAATTTGATCATGCGGTTAACTACGAATTAGAACAATTATCTGAAAAAGATCAACAAATTGCTCGAATCTTATCCTTATTTAATCAAAAATTAAACCTTATTACCGGGTCTTTGTATGACGCAATTGTACAAAGCATGTTACCTGTGCCAGAACAGGTGAATTTTTCAGAAACCGGTTTTAGCTTTTTTAATGACCGCCCTATCGCTGAAGGCACCTATCTGCATGTGACTTTAAGCCATCCAGAAAATTTCTTCCATATTGCTGTCACTGCCCAGGTGGTTTACAGTCGTGAAGAAGAAAATGGCAAATATCGGATCGGTGCTTATTTTATTACCATGCATCCGCAAGACCGCGTCAAGCTGGGCGAATGCGTCAAAGCTCACCTCGCTTAAATCATCAGGTCAGTTACTTTAGTCAGTACGATGAGACGATGTAAGGCGAGCATTATAGCTCGCTTTAATTTCTCTGGAAAAATATAGCAACAAACCAGCCAATAAGATGACTATACCAAAGGCCGCTCCACCCGATAATTTCTCGCTATTTAAAATCACGCCGACAACTAATGCCAGCATCGGCGTCAACACGGTGGTCAATGACAAAGTCGTCGCCTTGATTTTCTGTACCAGCTTAAAATAGCAGAACATAGCAATTAAGGAGGCCATGATGACAGCATAACCAAGTCCAATCAGCGACTTAGCCTGCGGAATCTGGGTCGGTGCAAATTGCCAGATAAATGGCAACATGGCACAGGCCATGACTGCTGAAACTGCAATAGAACCGGCAGCTTGCGCCATAGGTTCAAGAGGTGCATTGACTTTTTTCACCCAGAACATCGAAATACAGTAAATAAAAACACTGAGCAACATCAAGCCAATCCCGATCGGCTGAACATGCTGGTCTTTACCACCCACACAGATAATCCCCAGACCTAGCAGCGCAATTGCCATGCCACCCCACTGCGAAGCATACAGCTTGAGCTGAAACACAAAACGTCCAATCAAACCGGTAATAATTGGCGCCAGTCCGAACATCAGGGCAATAATGCCTGAACTCAGATAATCCGTGGCCAGATAGGTGAAAATCTGTGATCCGATAAAACTGCATGCACCAGCCAGATAACTGTGCATGGATAATTTATCTAAGGGAAAACGGGTTTTAAATAGCCACAACAAGGCAAATGCAAAAGGCAAAGCCAGAAAAAAGCGCAGTGCCAAAGCCCAGAGCGGATGCAGGTCTGTCACACTCCAGACAATCGCAAGTGGCGTCGTTGCCCAGATAAAAACCAATAAAAGATAGGTGGCAATCATATTGGTTTGTGTGGGCATGCGAGTCACTCTGAATAAGGTTTAAAGCGCGGAAGTTTTACGTTTTTGTTTTTGAATGGTCTGATCAAGTGCGCTGGAAAATTCGCGTTTATCCCGTTCTGAAATCGGTGGCGGACCGCCAGTCTGCACGCCAGCGCCGCGCAAGCTGTCCATAAAATCACGCAGATGTAAACGCGCTTTGACATTGTCGGTGGTATAAATTTCCCCCCGGGGATGAATCGCAATTCCGCCTTTTTCAATCACTTCTGCAGCCAAGGGAATATCTTGGGTCATGACGATATCGTGCTCTTTCATGCGCAGAATAATTTCTTTATCTGCCGCATCCGCCCCACTCATCACCTGAATTGAATTGATTCTGACCGAAGGTGTGATTCCGACTGGTTGGTTGGCAACAAAAGTGACTTCCAGCTGATAACGGTCCGAAGCACGAATAATCACATCTCGCAGCATACGGGGCAATGCATCGGCATCGACCCAAAGTTTGAATGGCAACACAGGGCTTCCCATTAAGGTATTAATCATGGTTATTCTAGCAAATTGGAAGGGTCAGGTTGATGATTAAATCACTTCATTTTCCTGAGATCTGGTTTGTGTATTTTAAATAAGTATATGATTGGTAAGACTGTTGTAATTCATATGGGAAAAGCTTGAATTCATCAGATGCTTATTTTATTTTAAAATTCATTCAATTGACTTGAAAAATTGCAATGACCCTCGATTAACTACAGATATATCATCCAAGATCAATTGTGCATATGAAAAATCAGAATAGCCCAGAGATCATCACCATTGATGATCAAAATTTCGGTAGTCATGTCGAACACTGGACCTTGCTCACCGACAATCCTGGCACAGATGTACCACAGTGGTTAGGCAAAGCTCTTGATGAACCAATCATGCCGATGGGCCTTTGTACACAAGAATGTGATATGGATACAGAGACCTGGCTGATCCAGGGACCGAGCAAAGCACCCGTACAATTAAGTCAAGTGATTGCCGTTGAAAATAATAAACCTCAAGCCGTAAAAACTGCATTCCCCTGTTTTGATAGCCCTTATCAGGTGAAAGCCACGATTGACCGGATTATTAGTTGTAAATCCAATACTCAAGCTGTATTACGCTTGAATCTGGGTGCTAACAACATTATTTATGCTTTCGATAACCTGTATAGCGTTAATCATCTCTGTTATGAAAAAGATCAGCTCTATGTGGTAAACCTGAATGCCTGGGCCTATGAACTTGAAGCAGTCTCAGATCATGAGCATCTGGTGGTTGATGATCCGGCTTCGATCAAACATCACCGTGCCTTGAATGCTATTCTGGCCGACAATAATGGCATAGCCCCTGATAATTTGCAGGAACAGATTGATGCCTGGCAGCCGCAATCAGAAGAAGATAAAGAACCTGTCACTGTAGATTTTTCTAAAATGGTGGCCTATCTTTATGGCGAAACCCTGGGACAGGAAGATGAAGCCTGGTTCCAGGGCAATATCGTCGGTAAAACTAGCATGCAGTTTATGGATCAGGACTATACCCTGTATGATGTCACCCTGATTCATGATGAAGGCCAGCCTGCAACCCTGATCCGCATTGCAACACGCAACGCAGAGTATAAGAATTTTGAAATTGGCCAGTATATCCGTGGCAACTTATGGATCCAGGCCAGTATCTATAGCAAAGTAACCTGAATTCACTCTATAAGGGAGATACTCATTTAGATGCGTATCTTCTTTTAATCTATTTATATTTTTATTTGTCACTTTAATTTCTGACTATTTTTTATACAGATTTACTCGTTTATCTGTCCGTTATTTAAACTGATTAAAAATCCGGTTATCCACATTTTTAAATTCAAATAACTTATTTTAAATCTTTAAATAACCTTTAAAATTCCGTAAAAATAAGCAATTGATTTATCATCAATATAATTTATTGTCGTGCAAATCTGACATTTTAAAAAAATTGAAACTTTATGACCTTTAATCAAGAATGTACTTTATTTAATCAATTTTTTATGATAAAAATACTCACAACAAATAGTATTAACGATAAATAGATCGGACAATAAATATCTATGAAAATCGTGCAAGAAGAAACATTACAACAGGCCGAGCATCATCTTAGCTCTCGCTACAATATTGATATGATGTCGTGCCTTTTTTTCATGTTGGGGATGATCATCTGCGGATTCATCCTGCATACTTTTATTTTCTAAAGTAATTCAATTCATAAAAAACCCAGCATATGCTGGGTTTTTCCGTTTCATGAATCAACCATTGCGTTTGGCAAAGTCATCCATAAAATTCACCAGTGCCTGTACGCCTTCAAGTGGAACAGCGTTATAAATACTGGCACGCATACCACCTACTGAACGGTGACCGGCAAGATTCAATAAATGCTGTGCTTCGGCTTCTTTCAGGAACTGTTTCTCTAGCTCTGCATTGGCCAAGGTAAATGGCACGTTCATGATCGAACGGTTCGCTTTTGCGATTGGATTAGCGTAGAAATCGCTTTGATCAATATAACCATAAAGTAAGTTAGCTTTTTCAAGGTTCACTTTGTGGATGGCCTCTACACCGCCATTGTCCAGCAACCACTCGAATACCAGCCCCGATAAGTACCATGCATAGGTCGATGGTGTATTCACCATTGAACCGTTTTTCGCCTGATCTGCATATCTTAGGATGCTTGGAATTTCAGGTTTGGCCTGATCAAGTAAATCTTCGCGAATGATCACAAGTGTTAAGCCGGCAGGCCCGATATTCTTTTGTGCACCTGCATAAATCACACCAAATTTCGATACGTCCAGTGGTGCAGATAAAATGCTAGATGAATAGTCGCAAACTAGAGGCTTGTCTGTTTCGGGAATAGATGCGAATTGCAAACCGCCAATGGTTTCATTATCCGCATAGTGCACATAGGCAGCATCTGCAGACAGGTTCCATTCACTTTGTGCGCTGATAGCATGTTTGCCCTCAATTTTAATACCGGCTTTTACAACATTGATATCGCCATAACGTTGCGCTTCTTTCAAGGCTTTTTCAGACCAGATACCAGTATCGATATAGTCTGCCTTGTTATTTTTGCCGAGCAAGTTTAATGGAATTGCCGAGAATTGTAGTGATGCACCACCCTGCAAGAACAATACTTTGTAGTTCTCAGGAATATTCATGAGTTTACGTAGGTCTGCTTCCGCTTTTTCAGCAACAGCAACATAGTCTGCACTACGGTGGCTCATTTCCATGATCGAAAGACCTTTGCCATGCCAGTCGAGCATTTCAGCTTGAGCTTTTTCAAGTACGGCAGTCGGTAATGCAGCAGGACCAGCACAGAAGTTGTACGCGCGCATGATTTTTCCTTTCAGAGTGAAACACAATCAAATGATGGCATTTAACCATATCTGGCAGGGTCTTGCACAAAATTATTTCAATACAAAACTGTAATTACAGTCAAAAAAACAATGTAGATTCATAAGATAAGTTGACCATTTATAAGAATAATCCTGCTGATGATGCATATTTTAATTAAATGTTTGAGTTTAAAAATAAAACTATTATGATAAAACCACAATAATTAGAAAATCATGAGTGAGATAAAAATGGATCATTTCGTTCATCGTTTCAGATTGGCTATTGCGCATGTTAAACCTGTAACTCAGCAAAACTGGCCAAATAGTCGTAATGAGCGTTTTATATCAATCATAGTAATTTTAAAAAGTTTAGCAACACATTAATTCAGGTCCTACTAACCTGCACTTTTCCTAGACAACTGTAAAATAAACAATATTACAACCATACCACTGACTGAGCTATAAGGCACTGATTTATAATGTCAGTAAATAAATTTCACTTTATTCAAATTGGCAACTTGCTTTCATGAATACGATAAACGATATAAGCAGATTATTTTTGGGGTGCGGATTATTTTCAGGACTGTTGTGTACGAGTCTGAATTTATATGCCCAAGCCTTGAGTTTTCAAGAAGCCGAAAAACAATTATTACAGTCTTCTTATAGTAGTCAGGCCTATCAAAGTCTGGAACAGGCCTCGCAACTTGAAGCTGAAGCCAGCAAAGGTTTGGGATTGCCTCGTGTCGATCTCAATGTTCGTGCCTATGCTTTCCACAGTGAAGTAGATATTCCCCTGAAGCAGTTTAAAAACAATCTGGAAAATGTACTGTCCCAAGGTGTCACGGGGCAGATCAACCAGTGGGAAGATAATCTTGGGAACGTACTTCCTCCTGACATTACCGGCCCTCTTCAGGAAGGAGTCAACAATGCTATTCATAGCGGCGTCGGCCTGATTCCGGACACCTCCAATGTAGTCCTTGAAGATCAGGTCATTCGCCCTACAGTGTCAGTCATCATGCCTATTTATACAGGAGGCCTGACTGCCAATACCAAGGAAGTTGCCAACATTCAGGCGAACCGTAGTGCGCTAAACAACAAAGAACAGCAAGATATACAGCGTTTTGAACTCATTCAGAGTTATTTTAATGTTCAACTTCAAAAACAGCTTCATGCAGCGGCTGTATTCAACCTGAATGCCATGCAGCAGCATTATCAGAATGCCTTAAAAATGCAACAGCAGGGCTTTATCAGCAAAGGCCAGCGCATGCAGTTTGAAGTGGCACGCAATGATGCCGAACGTGCCCAGCAAAATACTCAGGCCAATCTAAATGCGAGTCTATTTCAGCTGAATAACCTGCTTCAGCAAAGCAACCTGACTGAACTGACCACTCCTTTATTTGTGAATAAGACCGAATCTGAGGACTTAAATCATTTGCTGAAGACTTTCAGCCAAAACTCGCCATTAATTCAAAAAATGCAGTTAGATACTCAATTGGCACAAACCAATGTAAAAATTCAGGAAGCGGCAAAAAAACCGAGTGTCTTTGCTTTTGGAGAATACAGTCTGGATCGTAAGGAAAACTGGATTGTAGGTGTGGCTGCCCGTTATAACCTGTTTTCCGGGATTGATAAAAACAAAAACATTCAGGCAGCTGAACTTAAACGTTATGCTGCTGAACTGCTCACTGCACGTACTCAGCAAGAAATTGAAAACCTGATTTACAAATCCTATAGCGAAGCAGTGAGTGCGCAGCAGAGCGATACGCTTTTGGCACAAAATATGAAGGCGGCCCAGGAAAATCTACGTATCCAGCAATTATCCTTTAAAGAAGATATGGGTACGGCGACACAGGTCATTGATGCACAGAATATATTGAGTGGATTAAAAGCAGAAACTGCCTTGAATGCCTATAAATATGTCATGTCCCTCGCCACCCTGTTACAAAGTTATGGCTCGATTAACGAGTTTTCTAACTATATTCAACATACCAATACCCACTATATTCGCTAGGAGACGGACATGAACGAAGATCAAAAACCAGATGATCCTGTGAATGGCTCAGTCTCCTCAAACAATAAAAGTAGCCCCTCCACCTCACAGCTTGAATCCGAATCGCCAAAAGAAAAAAATGCTGCAACTTCTGCAGAGCATGAACCATCCTCTGGACTTTCTAAACCCATAAAATATCTGTTACTGGCGGCAATACCTGTTTTACTGGCCATCATTGCCTTTGGTCTATGGAAAAGCTATCACCCGACGACACTTGAATTACAGGGACAGGTAGAAGCGGAAACGATACAGGTCGCCACCAAGGTACCTAGCCGGATTGAAGAAATCTATGTAAAGGAAGGCCAGCATGTCAAGAAAGGTCAGATTCTTGTCCGCTTATATAGTCCGGAAGTGGAAACCAAAAAACAGCAGGCTACTGCTGCCCTGCAATCTGCCTTGGCCTTACAGTCGACTGTTGATCGGGGTTCTCAAGAGGAGAATATCGCCAGCCTGTATGCCAACTGGCAAGCGTTGAAAGCCCAACAGAATTTAGCCAGAGTCTCCTTTCAACGTGGTGAGAATCTGTTTAAAGAAGGCGTCATTTCCCGTCAACGTCGTGATGAACTTTATGCTGCCAGTCAGTCTGCTGCCCAAATGACCGAAGCAGCCTATCAACAGTATCTACGCGCTAACCGGGGCAGCACTCCGCAACAGAAAACCTCTGCGGATGCACAGGTTGAAATTGCTCGGGCTGCACTGGAAGAAGCCAATTCACTGGTCGCAGAAACAAAACTGCTTGCTCCAATCGATGGCACGGTCTCTAAAACCTATGGCGAAGTGTCAGAACTGGTAGCAACTGCGGTCCCTGTGGTGAGCCTGATTAAAGATGATATGCGTGTGAGTCTGAATATTCGCGAAGACCAGTATGCGCCATTCCAGCACATGACCACAATTGAAGGTTATATTCCAGCCTTGGATAAGAAATCTGAATTCCGAATCCAGAATATCAGTGCTGAAGGTGAATTTGCGACCATTAAAACGACACGTCAGACTGGTGGGTATGATATCAGAAGCTTTAAAGTCCATCTTGTGCCTGTACCTGCCATACCCGGACTTAAAGTTGGCATGAGCGTCCTGTTTAAATTAAAAGAGGGTTCCTGATGTGGAGGGGGATAGGGCGCGAACTGCGCTATCTGCTCCGGGAAAAATGGGATCTCTGTCTGGTCACGCTTGCACCCGCCTTCGTCATTATTATATTCAGTAGCATGTTTCTTCAGGGTAAACCAGAGCATTTACCTATTGCGATTATTGATCAGGACCGAAGTGCACTCAGCCAGAATATTGATACCTATATTTCACTCAATCAGACACTTAAAGTAGACCTTGTCACTGGACAAACTGAAGAAGCTGAACTTCTGCTAAATAAAAATAAAATTTGGGGCTATATTCATATTCCGCAGGGTGCCGAGCAACGTCTGGTTCGTGCTCAGGATGCGGGCATCAGTATTGTTTATAATCAGAGTTATTTTAGTATTGGTAATACTATTTCATCTGCCATGCTGATCAGCACCATTGAAGCCATAGCTGATTTTTTAGGAAAGCATTATCTGGAAAACCGGCTGCCTTATCTCGACTTCCCCATCCCCCAGATCAAACTATCCCCGCTGTATAATCCAGATCTTGACTATGAATTTTATTTAGAACCTTTTGTCATTCCGGCAGTTCTACATTTACTGCTCTGTTGTTGCGTTGCATTTTCAGTGGGTCAGGAACTCAAACGGCGAACCTTACAAGACTGGATTAGCCATCAGTCACTCTGGATGGCTTTACTATCGAAAAATCTGGTTTATGTAGCTATTTTTAGCATATGGACCTGGATATGGATGTTCTGGCTGATTCAGATCCGCGGCTGGTTTATAGCTGGTTCTCTTGGTCTGATTTTATTGGCGCAGTTGCTGTTTTATAGTGCCTATGCGTTCTTGAGTAGTGTTATCGTACTAGTGACCAAGGATTTAACCAAATCGTTCGGTTTAATTGCAGTATATGGTGGCTCATCTTTAAGTTTTGCAGGGGTAACGCTTCCCTTAAATAATGCACCCTTGTTTACCCATTTCTGGGCTCATATTATTCCCTATACTTCCTATGCCAGGTTACAGACCGAACAGTGGGTGATGGGTAGTCCCGTTAATATTTCACTACAGCCCTTATTTATCCTGCTCATGTTTGTCGTGATCTTTGCCCTGCTAGCCTATCTTTTTTTAAAAAGAGTTGCTAAAGGAATAGTCCAATGAAATCCTGCTGGTCTTATTATCTGCGCAGCTTTAAAGATATTGTTTCGCACGAAAGTATTCTTACCACCCTGATTCTTTCTGTACTGTTTTACAGTTTTTTTTATCCTACTGCATATAAGGCTCAGACAGCAGAATCCTTGCCCATTATTATTGTCGACGAAGAACAAAGCAATTTAAGCACGCGGATCATCCAAAAAGTGCAGGAAAGCCCAAATGTCAACGTTAAAGCGATTACAGGCAATTTCGCGGAAGCCAAGCAATGGGTCGAATCTGAACAGGCAGACGGCATTTTACTGCTGCCGGGCAATTTATCTGAAGCTGTGATCCACGGTGAATCTGGAGGAATTGGCCTATATTTAAATGCTGCAAACTTTTTGGCGACCAAACAGATTGGTCTGGGCCTGGCTGCTTCAGTTGAGCAAACCCTATCCGACTACATTGCACAATTTGAACATATATCGGAATTTTCTCCTGCACTCTCCGTACATCAGATTCCCCTGTTTAATACTTTGTCTGGTTATGGCAGTTATGTATTTCCTGCAGTTGCCCCCTTAATTATTCATCAAACTATTTTATTAGGTTTGAGCATGCTGATTTTGATGTACCGGGAAAGAAAAGTAGAGTTAAACCGCAATGCTTTTATCGGGATCTGTCTGGCAATCTTTACGATCGGTTGTCTGGGCTGTCTTTATTTATTCGGTTTTACGTTCTGGTTATTTGATTATCCGCGTGGCGGTAATTTTATAGGCATGCTCATTGCCGTTCCAGTATTTATCTACTGTATTATTGGTATGACCTGGTTGCTCGCCAGCTTTCTGGATATGCCAGAACGGGCAGGCCATGTGATTGTATTTACTTCAATTCCTCTGTTCTTACTCTCGGGTATCGCATGGCCCCACTCTTCTATGCCAGTCTGGATGCAAATCCTGGCCGAAATCCTGCCCTCTACCCAAATTGTGCAGATGTTCATTCAGCTTAACCAGATGGGGGTTCCTACCGCACTAGTGGTACCCAAACTAATTTATCTTGGAGTATTCGGTAGCTTGTGTTTCTTGCTGGGCTATCAACGCCTGATTCAGCTTCCTAAAAACTGACCGGCATCACCATTAAGGCCTGTTCAGATTTTAAGGATTGGATTCGCCAAACACTTGAATATTAAAATTACGGATCTTGGCACTGCCATTCGGCTTGTCAAAACTCACATCATACTGAACCAGATTATTCGGATAAGCAATTTCATAGCTGACCTTATACTGGCTCGGCTGATTGGTTGCTTCTTCAATCTGCTTGGTCATTAAGGTTTTAGACTTGTATTCACCTTGAGGAATTGAACGTGAAAAGCGTTTCATCAACTTTTCATTGTCCTTAAAATAAGCCTGTAATTGTGGTTCGAGTTGATCCAGAAACTCATCATACTTCCCGTCACGCAAATCCTCATAAGCCAGCTGTGCCGCCTTTTCCTGCTCAGGACTCGGATTTGGAATATTCTCCATTGAATTACAGCCAGTCAATGCAAGCACTGCTGCTAATGACATTAATTTGGTTTTCATCGCTTACCTCTATCTCGTCAAGGTTTATAAAAAAGGACGCCGAAGCGCCCTTTTTATCAGTAGGAAAATTATTCTTCTACTGAATTTTCACCGTCTTTTTCAAGCTGTTCAGCTTCAGTCACTAAATTTGTTTCTGCCACTAAAGCGTCTTCACCTTCAATCGCTTCAACAAACTCGTCTTCTTCCACAGCTTCAATAGAAACTACACCCACCAGCAATTCGTCATTACCTAAACGGATCAGACGAACACCTTGTGCATTACGACCTGTTTGCGCAACCTCTGATGCACGTGTACGAACCAGCGTACCGCCATTAGAGATCAGCATCAATTCTTTAGTCGCATCAATTGCCACTGCACCGACTAACTGACCATTACGCTCAGAAGTTTTTAGTGCAATAACACCTTTACCGCCACGTTTTTTGGTTGGGAAGTCATCTACTGGGGTACGTTTACCATAACCATGTTCAGAAGCACACAGCACTTCACCTGTTTCAGGCACAACTACCAGTGACACAATACGGCTGACAATTGCTGAATCTGAACCATCTTCATCATCAGAATCAACGTCATTATCGTCCTGATCTTCAAGCTGCGCTGCTGCACCAATGGTCACACGCATACCACGTACACCTTTGGCCGAACGACCCATTGAACGCACGTCAGTTTCTGCGAAGCGAATGGCTTTACCTTCGTTTGAGAACAACATGATTTGCTGTTCGCCGTCAGTAATCGCCACACCAATCAGGGTGTCATCACCATTAAGTTCAATCGCACGTAAACCGTTTGAACGAACATTCGAGAACTGTTCAAGCTCTACACGTTTAATCGTACCGTATTCGGTTGCCATAAACACATAGAAATTCTTACGTACAGCTTCCACCTGCTGTACAAACTCATTGATGATGTCATCATCAAGATCAGTTGTTGAAAGTGCTTGTCCTAACTCTTTCAGCTGCGCACGAAGTGCATCAGAAATATCATCTGCGCCATCTTCAGATTCAGCCAATGCAGCTTCAAGTGCAGCAAAATGACTATTGATCACTTCATTACTTTGCAATTGTGCTGCATTTGCTTTTACAAATGCCTTGAAGTCCGCCAGACGTTCTTTAAATTTCTTCGGTGCATCAATCACAGGCAAGATGGCTGTAATCGTCTCGTTTTCGTCTAGTGGCAACAAGTTCACCATTGGACGGCCTTTGGCACCACGTGAGGCTTGTGGCACTTCGTAGACTTTCAGACGGTAAACCTTACCGACATTGGTGAAGCAAAGCACGGTTGCATGATTCGAAGTGACCACCATATGCTGGATGTAATCATCTTCTTTCATGCTGGTTGCAGACTTGCCACGGCCACCACGACGCTGTGCAGCGTAGTCAGACAATGGTTGAGTTTTTGCATAACCTGTTTTTGAAACCGTCAGCACCATTTGCTCTTCAGGAATCAGATCTTCACGAGAGAAATCGATACGTGACTCGACAATTGACGTTTTACGAGCATCGCCATACTGCTGCAGAATCAAGGCTAGCTCTTCACGAATCACGTTCATCAATAAGTTAAAGTCATTCAAGATAGCCGTGTATTCAGCAATCTGCGCAAGAATTTCAGAATATTCAGCTTGAAGTTTATCTTGCTCAAGGCCAGTCAAGCGATGTAGACGCAGTTCCATAATCGCGTTAACTTGCGTCGGTGATAAGCGATATACATCGCCATCAATACCGAATGGACGGCTAGGATCTTCGCCTTCAATTTCGTCAGGACGTACAGAAACAGCACCGGCTTTTTCAAGTAAAGCTGCTACACCACCTGCTGCCCACTCGCCCGCTTGTAAACGCTCACGCGCCTCAGCCGGGTTTGCAGATGTTTTGATGGTTTCAATAATCTGATCGATATTGGCAAGTGCAACTGTCAAACCTTCCAAGATATGACCACGTTCACGCGCTTTGCGTAATTCGAACATGGTACGGCGGGTGACCACTTCCTGACGGTGACGGATAAATGCCGCAATGATGTCTTTCAGGTTCATCAACTTCGGCTGGCCATTGTCCAGACAGACCATGTTGATGCTGAAAGAGTTTTCAAGTTGCGTGTTCTGGAACAGGTTGTTCACGATCACTTCTGCGTTTTCACCGCGCTTCAGGTCAATCGCGATACGCATACCGTCTTTGTCAGACTCATCACGAAGCTCTGAAATGCCTTCGAGCTTTTTCTCTTTGACCAGTTCAGCAATGCGCTCAATAGTTTTTGCTTTATTGACCTGATACGGAATTTCAGTGAAGACAATCGTGGTGCGGCCATTCTTCGGATCTTCTTCGAAATGGTACTTCCCACGGATATGCAAACGGCCCTTACCGGTACGGTAAGCATCGACGATACCTGATTTACCGTAAATGATGCCGCCTGTCGGAAAATCCGGACCAGAAATATGTTCCATCAACCCTTCAATACTGATCTGGGGATCATTGGCATAGGCCAGACATGCATTCACCACTTCAGTCATGTTATGCGGCGCCATATTGGTCGCCATACCGACTGCAATACCGGTCACACCGTTAATCAACAAGTTCGGAACACGGGTTGGCATGACCTGAGGAATACGCTCAGAGCCATCGTAGTTGTCTTCCCACTCGACGGTATCTTTTTCAAGATCCGCTAACAGTTCGTGGGTCAGTTTACGCATACGCACTTCGGTATAACGCATCGCTGCTGCGCTATCGCCATCGACTGAGCCAAAGTTACCCTGGCCATCTACCAACTGGTAACGCAAGCTGAAATCTTGCGCCATTCGTACAATCGTTTCATATACGGCAGAGTCACCATGCGGGTGATATTTACCGATGACGTCACCGACTACACGTGCAGACTTTTTATAAGCTTTGTTATAGTCATTGCCTAATTCGTGCATTGCGAAAAGCACACGACGATGAACAGGTTTCAAACCATCTCGTACATCGGGCAATGCACGTGACACAATCACGCTCATCGCATAATCGAGATATGAGCTTTTAAGTTCATCCTCAATGGCAATCGGTCTAATTTCCGATACGCTCATGCATACTCCTTATTCTACAAGCCAATTTTGGCTTGTATTTATATGTCGTAAAACTAGCAAAATCATTAACTCAAACGACTGAGTTAAAAACTAAAATACAGCCCTAAATTATAGCATACACACTTGTATTTTTGTGTCGAAATATTCGGCTTAACCTTGTTAATTATCTTCATTTTAGTGATCATTTTCTTATTATTTAAAAAGCAAAAATCAGTCAGTCCGATCCACTTCTTTTTAATCTTTAAATTGTGCAAAAATAGAATAATACAAAAAAAGATACGCCAATTTACTGGCGTATCTTTAGCGTTTTTTTATATGTTTTTTAGTGAGGCTGATTCAATACTCTACGGTAGCTTAAAACTGCAACAATCAATAGAATTGGCAACAACATCTCCACCCCTTCCTCGATCGTCATAATCATGACTTGACTATGTTTTAGCAACTCGATTCCAAACTCTTCTTTCAGGGTTGAGGTCGTACGATCCAGCACCTTGCTCAGTCCACCACAGGCAATGGTAAGAAAGATAAAAAAATGTGCAATATTTAAGGAATCTTTCATACTTCGTACGGTTTGTACCAGTTTTTTCGCCAGCACCAGAAAGACAAAAATAATTCCGAGCAACAAAATAAATCCAAGCAGCTTATCCATGAGCGGAATTTCAGCGCTGCGATAGAAATTCGTTTTGATGAAGCTGATGTCGAACAGGCGCTTGTGAAAATCCATTTCCCGTAACCCCAGCAATACTGCCGCTAAAGCTGCAAACACCCGGGTATCAGGCTTGATTTCAACATTCAGCAAACATAGCACTGCCAGCAAGTACCAGAGCCATGGGCTCATAACTTCAAAAGCACCTGATTCACTAAACAAATACTGGGTCACCGGAATCGGTGCATTCAAGGCGGTATGAATACAGATCCCCAGATAAAGCGCGATCAGCAGGAAACTAATGAACAGGATATGTGCGGTTTTAGAAAAGGACATGATGAGAAACAGGAGAAAAATCAAACCGGGATTTTATCACTTTTCATCCAAATGACATACTCTAGTTTCGACTGCCGAGTATTTTTAAAAAATCAATAAAAAACGCCCTTGCACAAAACAGTAAAAGATTACTTTCACTATTCGCACAAAAGCGTTTTTTTGAAGCTAATTCAGAAATTAGATTTTAGAAACCAATTCAGGAATAACAGCATTCAAGTCACCTACTAACCAGTAGTCAGCAACTGCGTTAATTGGTGCTTCTTCATCTTTGTTGATCGCAACGATCACTTTAGACTCTTTCATACCAGCCAAATGCTGAATCGCACCAGAAATACCGACAGCGATGTACAGGTCAGGTGCAACGATTTTACCAGTTTGACCCACTTGCATATCGTTTGGTACGAAGCCGGCATCTACTGCAGCACGTGACGCGCCTTGAGCAGCACCAAGCTTGTCAGCTAGCGGATCAAGGATTTTGTGATAGTTTTCGCCAGAACCTACACCACGACCACCAGAAACGACAATACGTGCAGCTGTCAGTTCAGGACGTTCAGATTTTACGATTTCTTCGTTAATAAACTTAGAAATACCGGCATCACCAGTAGAAGCAATAGCTTCAACCGCAGCAGAACCACCTTCAGCAGCTACAGCATCAAATGCCGTACCACGAACAGTCGCCAATACGATGTTTTCGCCTGATTCTACAGTCGCAATCGCATTACCGGCATAGATTGGGCGTTTAAAAGTCTTAGGACCATCTACCGCAATGATGTCAGTAATCATGCTTACATCAAGAAGCGCAGCAGCACGCGGCAAAATGTTTTTACCAGTCGTGGTAGAAGCAGCAAGGATATGGCTATAATCTTTGCCCAATTCTGCAATCAGTTTTGCTACGTTTTCCGCTAACTGATTTGCATAAGCCGCATCATCAGCAAGCAATACTTTGCTTACGCCTGCAACTTTAGCCGCCTGGTCAGCAACTGCCTGAGCGCCAGAACCAGCCACCAATACAGTGATATCACCACCGATTTTTTGCGCCGCAGCAACAACGTTTAGAGTAGCAGCGTTTAATGCTTTGTTGTCGTGCTCAGCGATAACTAAAATACTCATGATTTTTATCCTTCTGTATTAGATCACTTTCGCTTCGTTTTTCAATTTTTCTACAAGTTCGTCTACAGACTTCACTTGTACGCCAGCTTTACGCTCTGCAGGAGATTCAACTTTCACTGTTTTCAGTTTAGTTGTAGTGGTTACACCGAAATCTGCAGGTGACTTGGTATCAAGCGGTTTTTTACGCGCTTTCATGATGTTTGGAAGTGCCGCATAACGTGGCTCATTCAAACGCAAGTCAGTGGTAATGATTGCTGGAAGTGTCAGCTCAACAGTTTGTAAACCACCGTCAATTTCACGTGTTACTTGTACTTTATCGCCGTCTACTTTCACTTCAGAAGCGAATGTACCCTGACCTGCACCCAATAAAGCACCCAGCATCTGACCAACCTGATTAGAGTCGTCATCAATCGCTTGCTTGCCTAGAAGGATCAATTGTGGTTGCTCAGCATCAACAACGCCTTTCAGAATTTTAGCGACTTCCAGCGCACCTAGTTGGCTGTCATCAGCTTCAACCAGAATACCGCGGTCAGCACCAAGCGCCATTGCAGAACGGATTTGTTCTTGAGCTTCTTTAGGACCAATAGAAACAACAATGATTTCTGAAACAGTTCCTTTTTCTTTTAAACGAACCGCTTCTTCCACTGCGATTTCACAGAATGGATTAATTGACATTTTAACGTTAGTTAAGTCAACACCACTGTTGTCCGGTTTAACACGAACTTTAACGTTGGCATCAACCACACGTTTTACAGCAACAAGAGCCTTCATGTAATCCTCGGCTGTTTTAGCAAATGTAAATGTTGAGAAAAGTTAGTGTAACTCTTCACTTAAATTTTTTTAGGTGCCCTATCTTGCAATGTGTACGGCATTTCGGTCAAGTCACAATTCAACAAAGAGCTGTAAAAATGCGTAATTTTCCCTGAACGATGCGTTCACAATTAATTGTTATCGTTTTATTACAATGAAATTTATCGATATTTACTTAAAATTTAACCATTGATTTATATTATTTTTTTATCTGATTAATCACATCAGAAGTTTTGATTGATGATTTTAAATTTAAATTGATTTAAAGGCGCTTGAAGCAAAACAGCCGGAATATAGATAGGTCAGCTTTTGTCACTTTAGACAGAAATCTTATTGAGAGCGAATTAAACCCAATATATAGACAAATTGAATAAATAATAAACCAGTACATTCATCCGACTCTGACAAAAGTAATTACTTCTTTTCAAATTTTCTCAATCATAAAAAAGCATACTGCGAACAGTATGCTTTTCGGGATCCAATTAATTGATGATGAGCCAGCTTGCTGCAAGTGCCAGTAAACCACCAGAAGTTCCATCCACCCATTTTTGTTTACGTTCATCTATTTGAGTTTTCTGGCTGATTTTGCTGAATAGAATACTTAAGCCACAATACACCACAAAAATAAGACTGATAAAAATAAAAGAAAGAATCAAACCCTGGCTCACTGTATTGGCCGACTTATCAATAAACTGCGGTAAAATTGCAAAATAGATTAGCATGCCTTTTGGATTTAACAGGGCAGTAAAAAATCCTTTTTGAATCGGATTGGGCGAAGTTTTTTTCTCAATATTTAGCGCATTTTTACTGAATACCGATTTAAGCAAACCAAAAGCCAGATACAACAGATACGCGATCCCGAGCCAGCGAATGGTTTCAAACAGTACAGGAAAAGAAACAATGATGGCGGCAATACCTAGCGCTACCAGGATCGAATGCACCAGATAACCGCAACACACTCCTACGGTTGCCATCATGCCTGCTTTTGCATCTTTACCCATCACTTGAGACAGGATAAACAACATATCGGGTCCAGGCGTAAAAACCAGGGGAAGCACGGTCAGTGCAAAGAGTACAAATACAGACATTTCCTTTTCCTTTCAAACTCCAGAAAATGCAATAAGTATCTGTGATTTTTTATAAAATTGGCTTTCTTTTTATTCTATAATAAGTTTCATTTTTCGAATATTATTCTAATTTATGAAAATATCCACCAAGTCTGTGCGGGTAAAACTTGATCGGATTGATAAAAATATCATTCGTTACTTACAAGCCAACGGCCGTATTCAGAATAATGATCTGGCACGGGAAATCGGACTTTCACCATCATCCTGTTTGCGCCGGGTAAAATTACTGGAAGATGCAGGTGTCATTCAGAATTACACCACTATCGTTGATCAACAAAAAATTGGGTTTCAGTTGATCCTATTTTCGCGCATCTGGCTGGTCGGTCAGGATGCCGAAACCATTGACACTTTTATTGAAGCAATGAAAGAACTGCCGCAAGTGATGGAGTGCTACATTATTCTGGGGGAAAGTGATGCGATGCTGAAAGTCGTGGTGCCTGATCTGGAAAGTTACCGGAAATTCCAGTCGACCCATCTGACCAAAAAAAATGGCATTACCAGTGTCAAAACGGATTTACCCAGCCAGATTATCAAACAGAGTTTCCAGCTGCCTTTAGAAGATCTATAAAAGAATTCATTATAAGTAGCGACGCTGGCATAGGTTTAATTTTAATTCTGAACAGTATCTTCAACCCTGAGCTGGACTGAAATTAACTAAGCTGCAAGTTTTATTAAAAGATAAAAGTGAGGTTGCCTGGGCTTATATGCTTAAAGACAACCCACTCCTCTTGAGCAAAACCAGAATACAGCCCGAGTCTTAATTTTTTATATTATGGTAGCTGTTGGAACATTTAATGAGTTTCTTGTGCCAAAAAATCACGATGTACATGGCTTAAATCCACCAGTTCATAGTTAGCCAACTCAAAAATTTGCCAAATCGCAACTGCATCTTCTTTTAAGTCGACTGCCTGGGTCGCACGATTCGACAATTGCCATTGCAGGTCAGAAATCCATAAATAGTATTGTCCGGTGCTCGCGTTAAATGCCTGAACTTTACCATCGGCATTAATGCCTTGAATAATGGCACCTTCAGGCAAAGTCGCTTCAAGATTGGGTAAGCTAATGTCCACAAAATGCTTGATTTGCCGCAAACCATAACCGGCAAACATTTCTTTTTGAGCCTCACTTAACTGTGCATATTTTTGTTCTATGTCCGCAATTACCAGTGTGTCCATATTGCCTCCCATCGGTCAAATACTGAGACTCTGCTCAGTAATATTTCATTTTAAATATTAAATAGTATTTATTGTTATACCTGAAATGGCGCATTTAACGAATAAGACAATAGTGAAATGCCCATCCCAACGCCAATGTTCAGTTGAATTCTATTTTAAGGTTTATATATGAAAGTTTTATGCCAAAAATACATTTTTTATGATCTCTATTCCTCAAAACCTGGCACATGATCAATCTTCTTTATGTTGCGCACGCGGATGAGCCTGATCATAAATTTGAGCCAGATGATCAAAATCGACATGGGTATAAATTTGCGTAGTGGTTAAATTGCAGTGTCCCAGCATTTCCTGCACGGCGCGTAAGTCCCGGCTATTCGACAACATGTGACTCGCGAAACAATGTCTTAACAAATGCGGATGCAGATCCACATTGACGCCTGCACGCTGCGCCTGAAATTTGACCCGATTCTCAATCTGTCTTGCACCGAGCGGATTGCCTTTCTGGGTAATAAATACGTTCGCCTCCGGCACAAAATCACCATTCCATAAGGGATAGACTTGCAACCAGGCCATCACGCTGTCTTTGGCCTTGGAGCCAAAAGGCACAATCCGGGTCTTATTGCCTTTACCAGTAATGCGTAATAACTGCCGGTTGAAATCAATATCTTTAATTCTCAGGCTTTGCAGTTCTGCCAGACGCAACCCACTCGAATAAAGCAATTCCAAAATCGCTTTGTCCCGGAGCCACATTTGCTGCTGTATTTCATTGTCAGGCGCAGGCTGATCAATAATCTGGTTAACGGTTTCAATATCCACCATGCCCGGCAAAGGGCGCGATTGACGTTTTAACTGAAAATCATCCGCAGGATTAAAAGCCATATGCTGAGCCTGCTCGGCCCATTTCATAAACTGGCGAATGGCTGAAAGCATACGTTGCATGCTGCTGGGACTCAGTTGATGCTGTTCGACTTTCTCAGCCAGAAACTGGCGTAAATCGGTGGCTTCCACATCGTTTAAATTGAGCTGTTCACGCTGGCAAAACTCTAAAAAATCCGAGACATCACGCCCATAAGCTTGCAAGGTATGTTTGGACTGGTTTTGAATTTCACGTTCTTTCAGCCACATGTTGAGCAAGAGTTGAGGTGGGACAATCACTGCTTGCTCCATTTAGAGTTGCTCCAGATAATCTTGAATCAGCATTGCAACCTGATCTGCATGAGTGCTAGCAAAGAAATGATCTCCACCTTTAATAATATGCAATTTTGCATTTTTAAAAATTCCTGCCAAGTATTGTCCAAGCTGAACAGTGCTTAAAGGATCATGATCGCCCCAGATCAGCAAGATCGGAACGTCCAGACTTGCGAGCTGAAGGCGGCTAAATTCAGTTTGGTCTTGTTCAAACCAGTCCGGCGCTGTTTTAAACAGTTCACGATAATCTGTTCGCCAGTCTGCACAATGAAATGTTTTTAAATTCAGACCACCAGATGTCGCCAACAATACCAACCCTTTGACTTTCTGTGGATGCTTAAGTGCCAACCCAATGGCCAAGACCCCGCCCATAGACTGGGCAATCAGAATGGAATCATCTTCAATTTGCTTTTTCACGAATTCTTGCAGATCATGCAGGTTTTGAATAGCTAAATTTGGTGCTACACCATCAAAGCCTGGATAGGCAATGACTTGCTGATCTGTATATTCGGTTAATGCTGCTCTTAATGGCTGCCAAAAGTGCTGGCTTCCTGAAGCACCTGGCAGGAAAACAAGCTTATTCATCTCATTCAAATTCTACGGTTTTTCCCATCCTAGCATAAAAAAAGCACCATCGATCAGACAGTGCTTTTTCTCAAGCGGCACGAAATCTAGCTCTGGAAATAACGTAAATCCAGACGACCTTCATACACGGTAGCCGTTGGTCCAGTCATCCAGACCACATCACCTTCTTTCCACTCAATCTGCAACTTTCCACCTGCAAGTTCGATTTCGACTTTGCTCGACAGCAGACCACGGCGCATACCAGACACTGCGGCTGCACAGGCACCTGTACCACAGGCCAAGGTCTCGCCTACACCACGTTCATATACACGTAAACGTGCCTGTTTCTCATCAATAATCTGCATAAATCCGGCATTGACCCGTGCCGGGAAACGCGCATGGGACTCGACCTGCGGACCAATACGTGCGACATCTGCAGTAATCACATCCGGTACAATCGTCACCGCATGCGGATTACCCATATTCACCACATCAATCGTCAGCTTTTCACCGTCGGCAAGATCGATGTCATACAGGCTTTCCGGTGCATCAGCCACAAATGGAATTTCCTGCGGCAGGAATTTTGGATAGCCCATATTCACACGCACCCAGCCATTCGCGCCCAATTCTGGTACTACAATACCTGACTTGGTTTGTACCTTGATTTTGGTTTTGGCGGTCAACTGCCGATCATGCACAAACTTGGCAAAACAGCGCACACCGTTGCCACATTGTTCCACTTCCGAACCATCAGCATTAAAAATCCGGTATTTAAAGTCTGCACTCGGAATATCAGGCGGCTCAACGATCAATAACTGATCAAAACCAACCCCAAAGTGACGGTTGGCCAGGCGTTGAATCGTCAGGGTATCCAGATAAGCACGCTGGCTGATCAGGTCCACTACCATAAAGTCATTGCCCAAGCCATGCATCTTGGTAAATTCTAATAACATTCTGATTTACTCCTTAAGGCAATAAACGCTCACGTTCCCAGAGGGATTCAATCGTTTCACGTTCACGAATCAGATGCGCCTGATCGGCGTCGACCATCACCTCAGCAGCACGGCCACGGCTGTTATAGTTTGAACTCATGACAAAGCCGTATGCACCCGCACCAAGCACTGCCAGCACATCATTTTCCTTGATCGCAAGCTCGCGCTCTTTACCCAGGAAATCACCAGTTTCACAGATGGCACCCACAACATCCCATTCTTTGCTTTCGACATCAGTACGCGGCCTAACAGGTTGAATGTCCATCCATGCTTCATACAAAGCTGGACGAATCAGGTCATTCATCGCTGCATCAATAATCGCGAAGTTGCGGTGACTGGTTGGCTTCAGCAGATCCACTTTGGTCAGTAGCACCCCCGCATTGGCAGAAATACTGCGTCCCGGCTCCATATACACCTTCAAGCCCAGTTTTTCTAAAGCTGGACGCAGTGCGTTGGCATATTCTTCAACCGACGGCGGGGTCTCATCTTTATACGTCACGCCCAGACCGCCACCGATATCAATGTGTTTAAGATGGATGCCCAGCTCTTTTAACTGCTCAATCATGACAATCACCCGCTCCAGTGCATCCACAAATGGCTGGGTTTCGGTCAGCTGTGAACCGATATGGCAGTCAATTCCGACCACATCCAGATTTGGCAATGACGCCGCATATTGATAGGTTTCAAACACGCTATCCGATGGAATACCGAATTTATTTTCTTTTAAGCCGGTTGAAATATAAGGATGGGTTTTGGCATCCACATCCGGATTCACGCGCAATGAAATCGGTGCTTTGACATTCAATTCAGCCGCCACCTTTTGAATACGATCCAGCTCGGCATAGGATTCCACGTTGAAACACGCAATCCCGACTTCCAAAGCTTTTTTGATATCTGCTTCAGTTTTACCCAAACCGGAGAATACAATTTTCGATGCATCACCACCGGCTTTTAGCACACGGGCCAATTCACCACCGGTCACAATATCAAAACCTGCACCTTGCTTTGCCAATACATTCAATACCGCAAGATTAGAGTTGGACTTTACCGCAAAACAGATTTGATGATCGATAAAGTTAAAAGCACGGTCCATATCTAAAAAATGTTTTTCCAGAGTGGCTTTGGAATAAACGTAGAGTGGTGTGCCAAATTGCTCCGCGAGCTGTTGTAATGAACATTGCTCAGCGTGCAATACCCCATTAATGCGGGTGAAACTCATGAAGGTATCCTTTCTGTGAAAGCGTTATGGTGTGGTTTTAACGTCTGAATCGGCAGGCACAGCAAACTGTTGTGGCATGGGTATCTCGCGTTCTTCATCGGACGCTTTGGACTCATTTTCAGTATTTTTGTATAACAGATACTTGGCCCGCTTGTCGTAATTCGGATCATTTGGCAAGTGCAAAGCACCTGACTGTCCACAACCTGCAAGAACGAGACCTGTCGCTAAGATACTGATGTAGCAAATGACTTGGCGCATCTGACCACCTAATGTAATAGTTTCGATGAAGTATAACGCGATCATTCGGCATGACCCAAGCGTTAAACGCTAGAGAGTATCTTTAGACAAAAAAAAACGCCAGCAGATCGCTGACGTTTTTATTGATAAGGTTTATTTATGTTTCTGTTTATAGAAGCCAAAATAGCCAATGACTAGCAAAATAAACCAGATCGGGCTGACCATTAGGGCCTGGCGGGTATCTTCTTCCAGCGCCAAGACCACAATCATGCTGAGAAAGAAGATAATTACCATCCAGCATGTCACCAGACCGCCCGGCAACTTAAAGGTTGATTTGGCATGCAGTTCCGGACGTGTTTTGTAATACACGATATAGCTCCAGATAATAATGATCCAGACACAGATAAACAGAATCGTGGACAAAGTCGTGGCCAAGGTAAATGCCCGGACAGTATTTGGAACAAAATACTGCAGTGCTGCTCCCAGCAACAAACATACCGCTGAGAAATACAGGGCGTTGGCAGGGACCGCACGACGGTTCAGGCGACCAAAAGCCACCGGTGCCTGCTTTTCACGTGACAGGCCAAACAGCATACGACTGGTCGAGAATACGCCACTGTTCATTGATGACATTACCGAGGACAACACCACCAGATTCATGATAATCGCAGCCGCTGCAATGCCAGCCTGACTGAACAGGTTTACAAAGGGCGAAACATTCGGGTCAATCTGGTTCCAGGGTGTCACTGACATCACAATCAGCAATGCCAAAACATAGAAAATAATGATACGGATCGGAATAGAATTCACCGCTTTTGGCAGGTTCTTTTCTGGATCTTTGGTTTCAGCCGCAGTAGTCCCCACCAGCTCCACCCCGACAAAGGCAAAGATGGCAATCTGGAAACCGGCAAGGAAGCCCATGGCACCTGTAGGGAATATCCCACCATGATCCCAGATATGACTAAATGAAGCGACCGTTCCAGCATCAGAAGTGAATCCGGTAAAGATCATCCAGAGGCCGACGGCAATCAGCACCACAATGGCAATAATCTTGACCAGGGCAAACCAGAATTCCATTTCACCAAACAGTTTTACCGTGACCAGATTCAGGCCTATGATAAACACAATCGAGGCAATACTGATCATTACCCCCTCTTCAGGACTAAAGGGCAAGCCATTATTAAAGAATTGCAGATAGTAAATGATGGCGGACAGATCTGCGATCCCGATGGTGATCCAGCACAGCCAGTAGGTCCAGCCAACAAAGTATCCGGCCCAAGGCCCAATCAGATCCGTGGCAAAATCAATAAATGATTTATATTGCAGATTGGAAAGTAACAGTTCGCCCAGTGCACGCATCACCAGAAAGACCATAAAACCGATGATCATATAGATCACCAGAATCGAAGGTCCTGCGAGACTGATGGTTTTACCCGATCCCATAAATAGGCCGGTTCCGATGGCACCCCCAATGGCAATTAGCTGTAGGTGCCGGTTGGATAGACTCCGCTTTAATTCATCGTGCTCCGCCGACGAATTGTTATAGTTTTCTGACATTATTAATTACAACTTCGAATTTTACTTGCGACAAATTAACGTAAAAAATGCTGAATACAAAAATAAAAATCACATCATTTGTATTTCCTGATTAATTGAAGAAGTTAATTTATTTTTCTTATATCGCCCTCCAAACCCATTTCTACCTTATTTTCGACCTGCAAGATTTCAGTAATTTCTTGTCAAACCCCTAAAATTATGTAAAAAATGGAACACTATTCAGCCATTTTATGCACTCAGGATGAAGGCATCTGGCATAGCAATTGCTTTTTAATCAATATCTCGAACGACGCAAACATGGATCAATAAGAAGAATTTTATGCAAAATTTACAAAGTTTAATGGAAACTTTAAGCGGTTGGGTCTGGGGTCCTTATATGCTGGTACTGATTGTCGGTACCGGGGTATTCCTCACCTTCCGTTTATTGTTCTGGCAGTTCCGCATGTTGCCACTGGCTTTTAAACAGGTCTTTGGCAAGCATCCAGACCACGCAGGTGATATTTCCCAATTTGCTTCACTCATGACCGCACTTTCTGCCACGATTGGTACCGGTAATATTGCCGGCGTGGCCACTGCCTGTGTTCTTGGTGGTCCAGGGGCTGTGTTCTGGATGTGGATGACTGCCCTTTTTGGTATGGCGACCAAATACGGTGAAGGTGTTCTGGCAGTCAAATACCGAATTAAAAATGAGAAAGGTGAAATGTCCGGTGGCCCGATGTACTACATCGAACGCGGACTGAAATGGAAATGGCTGGCGCTGATTTTTGCTTTTTTCGGGGCAATCGCCTCTTTTGGTATTGGTAGCTCCGTACAGTCCAATACCGTAGCATTGGCAGTGCAAAACAGCTTGGGCATCGAAACCTGGATGACAGGTATTATTATTACCGCTTTTTCGGCACTGGTGATTTTGGGCGGGATTAAATCAATTTCCAGAGCAGCATCACTGATTGTTCCTATTATGGCTATAGGCTATGTGGCAGGGGGATTAATTATTATTTTTAATAATCTCGAACTGGTCGTTCCTGCGCTTAAAATCATCTTTACCTATGCCTTTACTGGAGAGGCTGCAGTAGGCGGTGCAATTGGTGCGGCGATTCGTTATGGTGTAGCACGTGGCGTATTCTCCAACGAAGCGGGTATGGGTTCTGCGCCAATTGCGGCCGCAGCAGCAAAAACTGATCATCCGGCCCGTCAAGGTCTAGTGTCTATGACCGGTACGTTTATTGACACTATTATTGTCTGTTCAATCACTGGTATTGTTCTGGTCATGGGCTATATCATGGCAGGCAATTCATTCGGAGGCCAAACCGGTGCCGTATTGACCATCGGTGTATTCGACAAGCTGCTACCCGGTATTGGTGGCTGGGTGGTTACTTTCGGGATCATTTTCTTCGCTTATTCCACCATTTTGGGCTGGAGCTACTATGGCGAAAAATGTACCAGCTATTTACTTGGCGAAAAATTCGTTTTGCCCTATCGCATTATTTATATTGCCTCAGTGTTTATCGGCTGCATTGCAACACTGGATCTGGTCTGGCTATTCGCCGATACCTTTAACGGCCTCATGGCGGTGCCGAACTTAATCGCATTATTATTACTGTCTGGTGTCATTGTCAAAGAATCGAAAGACTTCATTGCAAAACGTAAATCTGGTGAGCTGTATTAATAGATAAGTTGTGTAAATACTCAATTCACATATAAAAAAGCCACGTAAATCGTGGCTTTTTTATACTTCAGTTTTCCCATTTTTCATTATGAAATTTTAGCAACGTAAACCACTACAGGCGAGCTTGTCCCGCTCAGATTCAAGCTCCAGTGCCAGTCCTAAAGATAAAACAAAGAACTGAATGCCTTCAATTTTCATATTGCCCTGTTCATCTTCCAGATATCCACTCAGTTTTTGATAGGTTTTATGATGCAGATCAAAAGGTACATCCAGATAAAGCCCACCCAGGTAGATTTCACTATGGACGGTTTGATCCAGACCTAAACACGGCATATAGGCAATCCCCTGTTGCTCTAGCCAGCCGATCAACATTTGGCGAACCGAGTCTGCGTTCCGATCTGGATGTATATAATGATCAAAATGCACAAATAACACATCACGGTTTTTTTCACGTGCGATCGCATCAATATATTTCAGCAATTGTGACAAGATCTGTTCCATTCCAGCATAACAAGACGGGCATTATAGACGGCGTTACCGCACAGTATTCAAATCAGCATAAATAAAAGCGACAAACCTTGTCGTAAAAACCATGATTTTTCAGGTGAAAGGCTTGGTTTTCGATAGCATTCACCGCTATGCTGTCACTCAATTTCAATCGCTTCATCTTCAAATATGGCTAAAGCAAAAAGTGTGTATCGTTGTGAACAATGTGGTGCCGATCATCCCAAATGGTCGGGGCAGTGTTCTGAATGCGGGGAATGGAACAGCCTGGTTGAGGTGGCCATTGCACCGGCAGTGACGCATCGCGCCCAGCCAAAAATTGGTGGTGGATACGCCGGCCAGGCGTCTAGCATTACTACCTTAAATCAGGTCTCAGTCTCTCATGAAACCCGTCTTCCGACGGGTATCAGCGAATTTGACCGGGTCTTGGGTGGCGGACTGGTGACCGGTTCGGTGGTCCTGATCGGCGGTGATCCCGGGATTGGTAAATCTACCATCTTGCTACAAACAGCCACGCACATGGCATCTGCCAAAAATCCGGCCCTGTATGTGACAGGTGAGGAATCCTTGTCTCAGGTGGCTTTACGTGCCCAGCGTCTGGATCTGCCGACCGACCAGCTCAAAGTCATGGCAGAAACCTGCGTCGAACGTATTTGTGAAGTGCTGGCCCAGCAACGTCCTGCGGTGGCAATCCTGGACTCGATCCAAACCTTGTATACCGAAACCTTGCAGTCTGCACCGGGTGGTGTATCACAGATTCGTGAATCAGCGGCCCTGTTGACCCGTTTTGCCAAAAATAGCGGCACGTCTTTGTTTCTGGTCGGTCATGTGACCAAAGAAGGCGCACTGGCCGGCCCACGTGTACTGGAACATATGGTCGACTGTGTGCTGTATTTTGAAGGCCAGTCGGATTCACGTTACCGAATGATCCGAGCGGTCAAAAACCGTTTTGGTGCGGTTAATGAACTCGGTGTGTTCGGCATGACCGACAAAGGTCTACGCGAAGTATCTAATCCTTCAGCCATCTTTTTAAGCCGTTATGATGAAGCCATTCCAGGCTCAATTGTTATGATCAGCCGGGAAGGTACGCGCCCGCTCCTAGTTGAAGTTCAGGCACTGGTCGATGATGCACATGGCCAACCAAGACGTGTAGCGCTTGGCCTGGATCAGAATCGCTTGAATATGCTCCTTGCAGTCATGCATCGGCATGGTGGTGTGCAAACCTCCGGCCAGGATGTTTATGTCAATATCGTCGGTGGGTTGAAAATCACCGAAACCGGTTCGGATCTGGCGGTACTTCTCGCCTGCGCCTCCAGCATTCGTGGCAAAGCCTTACCGCAACAGCTGGCGGTTTTTGGTGAAGTCGGCCTGTCTGGAGAGATTCGTCCTGTGCCGAACGGCCAGGAACGCCTAAAAGAAGCGATTAAACATGGGTTTAAATATATTATTGTCCCTCGCGGCAATGCACCGCAAAAACCCATTGAAGGCGTGCAAATTATTGCAGTTGCGCGTTTACATGAAGCCTTAAGCGAGGCGATGGCGCTGAGTGATGAACTCAACTAACTGTAAACTGGCCTATTTGGTACAAAGAGCAAAAAAATACAGATTTTTGATTGAAATTCCACACAAAGCCTATATAAATAGACTGTACAAACAGGTTTTATTCTCATAGGAAAAATGAATGGAAGTTCGACAGCGCGGTTTGATCACAGGTCTCTTGACAGCAGTTTTATTGGTTGCGCCTTTTGCAGCTGAAGCAAAACGTGCCGGTGGCGGTAAAAGTCACGGCATGCAACGTTCTGCACAACCTACTCAATCTTATCAACAACCTCGTCAAACTGCGCCTGCTCAACAAGCGCCAGTTGCCGGTGCTGCAACCCAGCAAAAATCTGGTCCGGGTGTCGGCGGTATGGTGGCCGCGGGTGTAGCCGGTGCTGCGATTGGTGCAGTTGCTGCCAATGCCTTGGCGGATGATCAAAGTGTAGCAGCATCTGAAGCTCAGGCTGCTCAAGCAGAAGAGGAAAAAGGTGGTATTCCGGGCTGGATCTGGATCCTTCTTGCTGCTGCTGTTGCCTTCTTCATTTTCCGTAAAATGAGCGCAAAAAAAAAAGTAGCTTCTAACCCTTTTGCACCAAATAGCGGTGCTGGTAATACAGCACCTTTTGGTCAGGCACCGACTGCACCTCGCGGTGGTGACAGTACCAATATTTTTGGCCAGAACGTGGGTGGTCAAACGTCAAGCAATAATGCTCCGCTTGGTTCCGCTCCGGTAAATAATGCGCCTTTTGGTGCAGCTTATACCCAAAGTGGCAGCCAGTTACCGGATGGTACTGAACCTGCTGCATTCTTGCGTGTAGCGCGTCAGCGTTTTAACCATATTCAGTCCATGAATACAGCAAGCAACATTTCTGAAATTCAGCGTTATCTGACTCCTGATCTTTATCAGTCAATGTATAACGACATCATGAGCAATCAGGATCAGGATGTTGCCGAGTTTTCAAATCTGAATGCGACGGTCGTCGACTCATCGACTGACAATGGCCAGTATATTGTCAGCGTACGCTTTACCGGTACGGTAAGCGAAGACTTAAACAGCTTGCCGCAACCGTTCGCAGAAATCTGGCATTTCACCAAACCAGCAGGTTCAAATCAGGACTGGGTGGTTGCAGGTATTCAGCAAGACTAATCGTGAATAAATGAAGTGTAGACAGCGGCCCTCGAGCCGCTGTTTTTATTTTTAAGCCTTATATTTTGATCTATTTTAACTCTATTCCCTTCTCTCTTTTTAACCCAACTTCCAGTTTTACTTATTTTTCATATAAATAGTTCAGCAACCTATATTTAAAATCTAAACAATAATTGTTATCATTCTCATAAAATAACTTTCTTAAGTATACAGACAGAATTTTCGATGATGAATAGTCCGAATATGCAAGCTATAGCGACTGAAACAGTCACTGCACCGAAACCATCAAGCAAAAATAAAGTCAAAGCCAATATGCAGGCTTACCGTGGGATGATTTTATATCGCTTTATTCTGGCGGGTGTGGGCGGTTATCTACTGGCTACACTGGCAACGATCGTGATTGCCCAACTTTTTATCGACAGTGGAAGCAGTGCTGCCATGTCCGCGACCCTGATTGGCTTTAGCTTGAATACCGCTGCATTTATTTGGGTATTTATGGTGAATAAAACGCTCAAAGCTACGCTCGGGATCGCGATTCCCGGTGTTTTGCTCTATATCGCCTATAAGCTTTTAGGAAATTAAAATGAGAATAGATGCAAAACCCGAAGGGCCGCGCCAGTCGATGGCATGGTTGCATACTTGGGCCAGTCTGATTTTAGGCTGGCTTTTATATGCGATATTTTTAACGGGAACCTTAAGTTTTTTCCAGAACGAAATTACCGTCTGGATGAAACCAGAATTTCATCAGTCAGTTCCACCAAAGACTCAAATCGAACAAACCCGTGTGGCACTGGCTTATCTGCAACAGCACCATCGGAATGCTGGCAGCTGGGCGATCCAGCTTCCTACCACACGCCAAAATACCACCACCCTGACTATTCGTAGTACCGGCGAAGATCCGCGTGCCCGTCGTGGCGGTACCCGCGTGACGATTGACAGCGCCACGGGCGAAGTTTTGCAAGCGCGTGAAACACGCGGTGGCTCCTTCCTATACCGCTTCCATTTTGAATTGTATGGTTTGCCAAGGATCTGGGGGCGCTGGATTGTCGGCATTGCGACCCTGCTCATGCTGGTGGCAATCATCAGCGGTGTAATTACCCATAAGAAAATTTTCAAGGATTTTTTTACTTTTCGTCCCGGCAAAGGTCAGCGTTCCTGGCTGGATGCACATAATGCTACTGCGGTATTTGCCCTGCCCTTTCATATCATGATTACCTTCAGTGGTTTATTACTATTGCTCTTTACCCTGATGCCTTGGGGCGTAAACCAGATTTATGAAAATCGTGGTGCTTTCCTTCAAGATCAACGTAAAAGTTTGATTCAGAACACCAGTATTCAAGCTGAATCCCGTGAAGGCCGTAGTGAGAGTAAAGAACGTCGACCGCAAGCTGAGAGAGAAAATCGTGACGAGCGCGGTGAAATGTCTGCACGTGGTACAGGTCGCCACTCTCGTGATGAAATGCAAGCTGCACCTCCTGCACCATTAACCGATTTGACTCCGATCTTGGCAATAGCCGAAAAAGAATGGAAAAATAATCCAGTGGGTACGATAACTATCATCCAGCCAAATACCGTAAAAGCTGAAATTGAACTTCGTGCTTTAAACGGAGTCAGCGTAGCTTATCGCAATGTTTATCCGAGCCTTGCTTTCAATGGCGTAACAGGTGAATTAAAGTCGGATCAAACCACACTGAAAACACCTTCGGTTGCAAATGGTATTTATAATGTATTCACCACATTGCATAAAGCACGTGGCGTGGATCTGGCTTTACGCTGGTTATTGTTCATGTCAGGTGTGGTCGGCACCTTGATGATTGCGACTGGTTTGATTCTATGGTGTGTTAAACGTGCACCACAGCAACAGAAGCAAGGCTATAAATCCTTTGGCTATCGCGTGGTTGAAGTCACCAATATCGCTGCCATTATTGGTTTACCGATTGCCTGTGCTGCCTATTTTTATGCCAACCGTTTTATTCCGGCAGACATGGACATGCGTCTGAACTGGGAAATTCGTAGCTTCTTTATTGTCTGGTTGCTGACTTTACTGTATGCCATGATTCGCACTCATCATCAGGCCTGGCTGGAACTATTACTGCTCGCCACTGCTGCATTTGCCTTGCTGCCAATTGTGAACTTTATGACGGGTGGTCAAGCGATCTGGAACACCATTATGCATGGTCAATGGGTCATTACTTCTTTTGATCTGGCGATGTGGGTGCTTGCGATCTTGTTCTGGTTTTCATTTAAAAAAGTGAAAAACCATAAAGGCTTACCCTCTAAAAAAGCCAAGGCTGCTCTCAAGGAGAAGCAGGCATGATGTTCTTCTTATTGATTTGGGCTTTAACTTCACTGGGTTTCTTTGCACTTGCAATGTCGATGTCCAAACATCAAAAACAGATTTTTGACACAGAACTCAACCCTAAAAAAACACAACTTGCGACTATTCTGGGTTGGGTATTGCTCATAATTGCCCTGATTCTGTGTCTGTTAACAGGATTTGCCAGCAATATGATCAGTTACTGGCTGGGTAGTCTAACTTTTGCAGCACTGGTGGTCGGTTTAAGTCTGAGCTATCTGGCAAGTAAAATTAAAGTGATCGTAATGTTCTGTGTGTTCATCGCTTCGATCTCAGGGATTATTTGCTTGATCTAATCATTTGATTGACCAATCTCTTTAAAAAGCTGGCCTTCGGATTGGCTTTTTTGCTTTAAACCTTTTAGTCTACGCACAATATTTTTGAGATGTTGATATGACCCAGCGTGTTTCTCCCCCTGCTGCCTTGACTAATCTTGCCTTAGCCGGCAATGCTGAAGCGCAATTTGAACTGGCTGAACTGTATATGCAAAGCGAGCATGATGATGACATCATTCTTGCTGAAGAATGGGCGTTGAAAGCTGCCAACGGCGGGCTGGTGGATGCAATGTACTGGTTAGGTGAAGGTTATACCGTTTATGCCAAAGAATTGGCAGAAGAAGATCCGGAAGAATCCAAAGCTCACTTTGAGTTAGCCTATTACTGGTTAAGCAAGGCCAATATCGAGAAGCACCCTGCTGCGACTTTAGAGCTGGCGGGTTTCTACCGTCGCGGTGATGTGATTGAAAAAGATGTAGAGAAATCAATTTCTTTAGTGAAACAGGCTGCGGAATGGGGTGAAGTTCAGGCCATGCGCGATCTTGCTTTTATTTATGCCAATGGTTTAGGTGTAGATGGCGATGAGGAACTAGCTGAGTTCTGGACCCAAAAAGCGGATGCTGCTGAGCAAGAAGCTAAATAAAACGAAAAGCCCGTCAAATGATAGGCTTTTTATTTAACTCTCATACTCCCTCCTACATGATGCAGAAGAATCTTAAAAGAAAACATTTAATTTACCGTATTTATATTGATAGGCTTTTGATCAATTAAAAGCTCAAAATACAGAAAATAAATAATATTATCTTTTTCAACTTGGCTCATGTTTAGATTCCAAGTACAATACTGCGCTAGTCGAGGGATGCTGCGACGTTTTACAGGCACTAAATGTAAAATCGCTAGGCTCGACCATCGGTCAGACATTCGTTCTGATCAACAACGGCATCCGCGAACAGAACGATCCAATCTATTTTTTCCTAGGAGATCCTGATGAACGCGGTTACTGCTTCATTTACAGATTACAAAGTTGCTGATATTTCACTTGCTGATTACGGCCGTAAAGAAATTAAACTTGCTGAAGCTGAAATGCCAGCCCTAATGGGTCTGCGTAAACGCTACTCAGCAGCAAAACCACTGGCAGGCGCGAAAATTCTCGGCTGTATCCATATGACCATTCAAACTGCTGTTCTTATTGAAACACTGGTTGAATTAGGCGCTGAAGTTCGCTGGACTTCATGTAACATTTTCTCTACTCAAGACCATGCTGCTGCTGCTATCGCTGCTGCGGGCATTCCTGTATTTGCCTGGAAAGGCGAAACTGAAGAAGAATACATGTGGTGTCTTGAACAACAAATCAATGTAAATGGCAAACCTTGGGATGCCAACATGATTCTTGACGATGGCGGTGACTTAACGCTACTTGTTCACGAAAAATACCCAGAAGTGATTGCAAAAATTCACGGTGTAACTGAAGAAACAACGACAGGTGTTCAACGTCTGTACGAAATGCTTCGTGATGGCACTTTAAAAGTTCCTGCAATCAACGTAAACGATTCAGTAACCAAGTCTAAAAACGACAACAAATACGGTTGCCGCCATTCACTAAATGATGCAATCAAACGTGGTACAGATATGCTTTTATCTGGCCGTCGTGCGCTGGTAATCGGTTACGGTGACGTAGGTAAAGGTTCTGCTCAATCCCTTCGTCAAGAAGGCATGATTGTACGCGTAACTGAAGTTGACCCAATCTGTGCAATGCAAGCATGTATGGACGGTTATGAAGTTGTATCTCCATACAAAAATGGCGTGCAAACTGGCAAGAAAGAAGACATCAATATTGATCTTCTTCAAAACACTGACCTGATCGTAACGACTACGGGTAACTACCACGTTTGTGATTCAGCAATGCTTGATTCATTAAAAGCGGGTGCTGTTGTATGTAATATCGGTCACTTCGATACTGAAATTGATACAGCTTACCTACGTGGCTATAAGTGGGTTGAAGTTAAACCTCAAGTACACCAAGTGTATCGTTCAGAAAATGAAAATGATTACCTGATTCTTCTTTCTGAAGGCCGTTTGGTAAACCTTGGTAATGCGACTGGTCATCCATCACGCATTATGGATGGTTCATTTGCCAACCAGGTATTGGGCCAAATGCATTTATTCGCTGAGAAATTTGCTGACCTTCCAGAATCTGAAAAAGCTGCACAAATTCGTGTAGAACTTCTTCCTAAGAAATTAGATGAAGAAGTGGCTGCTGCGATGGTTGCTGGTTTCGGTGGTGTCTTGACTCAACTGACTCAAGAACAAGCGGATTACTTGGGCGTTCAAGTTGAAGGCCCATTCAAGTCGGATGCTTATAAATACTAATTTTTGTTTTACCTCTCCCTAGCCCTCTCCTAAAAGGAGAGGGAAACTTCTATTGTGAAAATAGTTAGAGGGTAAGCCTTAAAGACCTTAACTATCATAATGGAAGTCCCTTCTCCCTTTGGGAGAAGGTTAGGATGAGGGCAATCCAAAATTACAAGTATTTATAAAAAAAGGATTTGAACATGTCTAAACAGATTCCAATTTCATTTGAATTCTTCCCAACCAAAACTGATGTAGGCGCGGAAAAACTCAAGCTTGTACATCAAGAGTTACAACTCTTAAATCCAGAATTCTTTTCTGTGACCTATGGTGCTGGCGGTTCGACCCGTGAACGCACCCTGTCTACCATCAATGACTTTAATGGAAAAGGCGCACCTGTCGCCCCTCACCTGTCTTGTATTGGCGATGATAAGGCACGTATTGCAGAACTTCTAGACCTGTACAAATCTCAAGGTATTGACCGTATTGTTGCCCTGCGTGGTGACTTGCCTTCTGGTCAGGTCGGTTTGGGTGAATTACCTTATGCACAGGATCTGGTCCGCTTTATCCGTGAACATTCAGGTGATCATTTCAAGATTGAAGTGGCAGCTTATCCGGAAATGCATCCACAGGCTGAAAGCTTTGACAAAGACATTCAGCACTTTATTGATAAAGTCAATGCGGGTGCCAATGCGGCATTAACCCAGTTCTTCTTCAATCCAGATGCTTATTTCTATTTTGTAGATCGTATCCAGAAAGCAGGAATCGATATTCCGGTTGCCCCTGGCATCATGCCAATTACCAATGCCAGTAATCTGATTCGTTTTGCTGATGGTACCGGTGCTGAAATTCCACGCTGGATTCGTAAACAACTGGCTACCTATGGTGATGACACGGCCAGTATTAAAGCCTTCGGCCATGAAGTTGTGGTGAAATTCTGTGAGCGCCTGCTTGCAGGTGGGGCGCCAAGCCTGCACTTTTACACCATGAATACTACTGATCCTACACGCCAGCTTGTGAAAGACTTAGGTCTCGCATAAGTTTCTAGGCTGCATTGAGTTTCCCCACTCTTTCTTTCTCTGGAAGAAATTCAAAGAGGGAAAACAGCAATGCAGTCCTGTTTTGTTCCACCTGAGAGTAATCACCCCATGCCACGTTTTTATATTGAAGCAGACTTAAATGTTGATACTGCGGTCGAGTTAACAGAAACCGTTTTTCATCATTGGGTGAAGGTATTACGCGCTCAAGTGGGCGAAACCGCAACATTGTTTAATGGACAGGGTGGCGAATATGACGTGACCCTTACTGAAGTTGCTAAAAAATCAGCTACGGTCTCGGTCAATGCATTCCATCCCGCTAATCGCACGCCCAAGTTTCAGGCTTTGCTCGGTCAGGTCATGAGCAAAGGCGACCGTATGGATTATGCAATTCAGAAAGCTGTCGAACTGGGCGTATCCGAGATTCAGCTGTTGACTTCGGAACGTTGCGAAATGCGTTTAAAGTATGATCGCGACCAGAAAAAACTGGATCACTGGCAAGGAGTTGCTATTGCTGCTTGTGAACAGTGTGGTCTAAACATTGTACCCAAGATTTTAGCACCCATTTCCCTGGAAAAATGGCTGGAAAATGAATTGCCAGACACCAAACTGGTTTTAGCACCCAATAAAGATGAAACAGATGTACTGGCAGATGCGACCCTGGATCTTGCCTTATTGATTGGTCCCGAAGGAGGTCTCAGTGAAGCGGAAATTAACACCGCCAACCACAAAGGTTTTCGTAACTGGTGTATAGGCGAGCGTGTACTGCGTACTGAAACTGCCCCTGTTGTAGCCCTGTCTATTTTAAATTATGTACTTTAGTTCATCGGGTAGGTAAAATTTTGTCTTTAATTTTGTTGATTTTTATTTTTAAGACAACTAATCTCGACTAAAGAATAACAACTACTTATTAATTGATTTTCACACATTTCCTGGGGGTTTTTATAATAACAATGCACAAGGACGAAAACCGTATAGGATGAATACAGGCATTGACTCACATGGTTGATAATCCAGACGATTATATTCAGCAGCACCTACATGATGCTCAGATTGCGAACACGCTGCGTCATAGTCGCTATTTTTTGCTCAGCATAATGGTGATCTGTCTTTATATTTTTTGTATTTATCACATTCAATACAGACCTTCTAATACCTATTTTAATATCTGGTTTATTCTGACAGAGCTCCTTGTCAGCATGTGCTGGCTGGCGAGTACGCTGTACTTTAAACCTGAGCACTATAACCAGAAGAATGCGCATCGCTGGTTACAGTTTCAAAGTCTGGCTGTGGGGATCTGTATCGCGGCAGGTATTTTTACCATTTACTATTATTTGCCTCAAGCCAACCCAGCCTTTAACGATATTGAAGCACTGACCTTATCCGCCTTGTTGCTGATTGTTACCCAAGCTTTCGGTTTAACCTATTTAACCCAGAAACTGAGTTATTTCTGTCTGGCATTTTTTCCGTCTTTACTGCCCTTTTTACTGTCGCAAATTTATCCGACAGGTGATTCCAATCCTTTCTTTGCACTGGCTTTAAATTTTTCCATGATTGTGATTTTACTATGCGCAACAAGCAGTTACCGCATACATAGCCGTACATCACGTCTGTATGTAGAAAATGATATTCTGGTAAAAAATGCAGAACAGCAGATTCACTGGACAGATGAACTTTGTCAGCAACTCAAAACAGAAGTCAATAAATCTAAAGATATTGAACTTCAATTACAGCTCAGCAATCAGTTGCTGGAACAGAAAGTACGGGAACGTACCTATGATATCGAGCAGATCAATCAGGATCTGAAGAATAAGCAGCAAGATCTGGAACTGGCACATAAAATTGCCGGTATCCGCCCTTGGGACTGGAATATTCAAGCACGCAACATCACCCTCACCAATCATAAAGATGAAAAGATTCTGCGTGATTCCAAAGATCATCATCTGCAATTACAGCATCTGATCCACCCGGATGATCTGGACCATTTTAAACGCAATATGAAACAGCACCTACGCGGTCAGACTAAACGCTACGATGCTACCTACCGGATCAGGCTCAGTGAAGGTGGCTGGAGCTGGGTACATGACATTGGTCGGGTAATCAGCCGTGACCCTAACAATAACAAACCCTTAAGAATGGTTGGTATCCGTCGTGATATTCAACAGGAACGGCTGTCTCAAGAGCGTTTAAAGCTGGTAGCCAGTGTACTGGAACAGGCCGCAGAAGGGATTTTCATTTTAAATCCTGATTTAGATTATATCGATGTGAATCCTCACTACGAATACCTGAGCGGTTTTGAGCGGCATCAGATTATTGGTAAATCCCTATTTGATATTGCGGTGAAAAATAAATCCCAGCAACGCGCTTTTCAAGCCAGCATCGTCAAGCAGATCCAGAAAATTGGCTCTTATGATGGAGAGGTCAACGCAAAATTTCTGTCAGGCAAAGAGTCAACCTTATGGCTGCATATCAATGCCGTAACCGATGATGAAGGCCGGATTACCCATTACATTGGCATCGTATCGGATTTGACTGAACGCAAATTACAGGAACAGCGCCTGTCCTATCTGGAAAATTACGATACCTTGACCGATTTGCCCAACCGTTTCTATTATAACTATCAGCTGCACCAATATCTGGTTTCACAAAAAGACTCTCTTAAGCAGATGGCTGTGATTCGACTTAATATCGACCGTTTCCGGCCGTTGAATGAATACCTGTCCAATAATGGCGGTGATGAACTTTTACGTCAGGTGGCACAGCGCCTGCGCATGACCAATGCAGAAGCATTGTTTGTTGCCCATCTGAATGGTGATGATTTTGCCATTCTCTATGAAATTTCACATATTCGTCCTTCTGTTCAGCACCATTGTGAACGCATTGCCCAAGCCTTTAGCCAAGCGTTTAATATTTACGGTCAGGATCATGTAATTACCCTGTCTATGGGCGTGGCATTTTATCCAGATCATGGCCGCCAGCTGGATTATTTAAATAACTGTGCTGAACAGGCATTAAAAGAAGCCAAGAACCTAGGCGGCAATACCATTCATTTTTATTCAAGTGAAAATGATGCCTTGCAGAAAAATGGAATCTTCCTGGAACGGGATCTGCGTAAAGCAATCCAGAATAATGAACTGATTGTCTATTATCAGCCAAAAATCAATTTCAGTGATCACAGCATTTATGGCTTTGAAGCGCTGATTCGCTGGGCCCATCCAGAAAAAGGAATTATTGCACCCGATTTATTTATTCCTTTAGCCGAACAAACCAGCCTGATTTCAGATATTGGCCGTCTGGTCATTCAGCAGACTGCTAAACAGATTCGCCAATGGAATGATCTGGGCTTTAATCATATTTGTGTATCAGTCAATGTCGTGGCCCAGCAGTTGCGTCGCGGTCAGTTGCTGGATGATCTGGATCAGGCCATTGCAGACCACCAGATTTCAGGTAACAGTCTGGAACTGGAAATTACGGAATCTTCGTTAATTGAAAATTCAGAAGCAGTCAAAAACCTGCTGAACGAGATTAAACAGCGACATATTCATATTGCGCTGGATGATTTTGGTACAGGCTATTCATCCCTTTCCTATCTTGCTGATTTTCCAATCGATACCTTAAAAATTGATCGCAGTTTTGTTTCTAAGATTGGAAAAAACAAACATGAAGCAATTGTCAGTGCTATGGTGGCCATGGGTAAAGCCATGGGTATGACCGTGGTTGCAGAAGGGATCGAGACTGAAGAACAATTAGAATATTTACGGGATTTAGACTGTGATATAGCCCAAGGCTTCTTATTTTCCAAAGCCCTGCCTGAACGAGAAGCAACCGCTTATTTAGTGCAAGACAAGACAGCTCAATCTTATACATATCAAGTCTAAGTCTATATTTGACCACAATAAGTTTGTTGGAAAAACGGCCGTCTTTGTCTGTCCGAACTGGTTAACAAATGGTATATTCAGGAACATAAATAAATTCTTTGCCCACTGACTGGGTAATCTTTACAACGATCGAGAGACTGATGGACGAACAATCTTTAAAGCAACAGGCCCTTTACTATCACGAATTTCCTACCCCGGGGAAAATCAGCGTTACACCAAGCAAACAATTGGTCAACCAACGTGACTTGGCCCTTGCTTACTCGCCTGGCGTAGCTGCACCTTGCCTTGAGATTGAACGCGACCCTTCAACTGCTGCATTGTATACAGCACGGGGTAACCTGGTTGCTGTAGTAACCAACGGTACTGCTGTGCTGGGCTTGGGTAATATTGGCCCTTTGGCTTCTAAACCGGTGATGGAAGGTAAAGGCGTATTATTCAAAAAATTTGCTGGTGTGGATGTATTCGATATTGAAATTGCTGAAAATGATCCAGACAAAATTGTAGATATTGTCGCGGCATTAGAACCGACTTTTGGCGGGATTAACCTGGAAGATATCAAGGCGCCAGAGTGCTTCTATATTGAGCAGAAACTGCGTGAACGCATGAATATTCCTGTATTCCATGATGACCAGCACGGTACTTCGATCATTGTCGGTTCTGCTTTACTTAACGCCCTGGAAATTAATGGCAAAAAAATTGAAGAGATCAAGATTGTAGCTTCAGGTGCCGGTGCTGCAGCACTCTCTTGCTTAAATCTGCTTTGTGCTCTGGGTGCTAATAAAGAGAACATCATTGTTGCCGATTCACGCGGTCTGCTGACTACGCATCGTGAAGGTCTGGATGAATCCAAAAAAGCTTATGTGCAAGACATTGAAGCTACTCAGCTAGGTGACGTGATTGCAGGCGCAGACATGTTCCTCGGTCTTTCTGCTGCCGGCATTCTGACCAAAGAAATGGTCAAGGTCATGGCAAAAGATCCGATCATCTTTGCATTGGCGAACCCGGATCCAGAAATTCTGCCTGAACATGCGCATGAAGTTCGTGATGATGTCATCATGGCGACTGGCCGTTCTGACTATCCGAACCAGGTGAATAACGCGCTATGCTTCCCGTATATCTTCCGTGGTGCGCTGGATGTGGGTGCAACCACTATTAATGAAGACATGAAAATTGCCTGTGTCCATGCAATTGCACGTATGGCGCATATTGAAGCCGATGCGGCAACCTATGGTGAAAAATCAGCTTCATTTGGCCGCGAATACCTGATTCCTGGTCCACTGGATCAACGTCTGATTCTGGAGATTGCACCTGCTGTGGCACAAGCTGCAATGGATTCTGGTGTTGCGACTCGTCCAATTCAGGATTTCTCGGCGTATCGTCAACGTCTGTCTGAGTTTGTCTACAACTCGGCATTCGTCATGAAACCGATTTTTGAACAGGCGAAATCTGATCCTAAACGCATTGCCTATGCTGAAGGTGAAGACCTGCGTGTATTACGTGCTGCACAAATTGCTGTGGATGAAGGCCTGGCAAAACCGATTCTGGTAGGCCGTCCGGCAGTCATCGAAGCCAATATCAAGAAACTGGGTTTACGCCTTGAAGACGGTGTAAATATCACTATCATTGATCAGGAAAAGAACCCGAACTATGAAATGTTCGCGGATGATTACTACAATATCATGCAGCGCAAGGGTGTAACGCCTGAATATGCACAGCGTGAAGCACGTCGCCGCTCTACCCTGATCGCTGCGATGTTGGTAAAACATGGCATGGCAGACGGTATGCTGTGTGGTACTTATTCAAGCTACGATATTCATCTGGACTTCGTCAGCAACATCATTGGCAAGAAAGATGGTCATAACACTTTCTTTACCTTGAATGCCTTGATGCTCGAAGATCGCAACCTGTTCATCGCCGATACCTATGTCAATACTAATCCAACGGCTGAACAGCTGGCTGAAATGACCATTCTGGCGGCTGAAGAAGTGCGCCGTTTTGGTATGACACCACGTATTGCCCTGCTTTCTCATTCAAGCTTTGGTTCAGACCAGCATGATGCCAGCGCGCAAAAAATGCGTAAAGTGTATGACATTCTGTCTGAAATCGCGCCTGAGCTGGAAGTTGAAGGTGAAATGCATGGCGATGCAGCACTGGATGAAAACATTCGTCAGTTTGCATTCCCGAATTCACGTTTCAAGGGCTCTGCAAACCTGCTGATCATGCCGAATCTAGATGCTGCCAATATCTCGTTTAACCTGTTAAAAGCAACTTCAGGCAACAATGTGACCATTGGACCAATTCTTCTGGGTGCGGCAAAACCTGTACACATCTTGACACCGACTGCAACTACGCGCCGTGTGATCAATATGACTGCGCTCACTGTGGCAGAAATCCAGCAAGCGGAACAAGATGCACTTTAAGCCAATGACAAGATAACGACGCATTCGCCTCGTTTCTTAACTTGAGAAAACCTCTATTCTGTAGCATGATGCTTCTAAGAATAGAGGTTTTTTCATGCAAGTTTATTTAGTAGGCGGCGCCGTTCGAGATCATTTGCTCGGACACCCCTATCACGAAAAAGATTATGTCGTCGTGGGTGCAACTCCCGCACAAATGCTTGAGCTAGGCTATCAGCCGGTAGGCAAAGACTTTCCTGTTTTTTTACATCCCCAAACAAAAGAAGAATATGCACTGGCGCGTACAGAACGTAAATCTGGGCATGGTTACCATGGTTTTGAGTTTCATACCGATGTTAGCGTTACGCTAGAGCAGGATCTGATCCGGCGTGATCTCACCATTAATGCCATGGCCATGGATGATGCTGGACAGATTTATGATCCTTATGGTGGTCAGCAAGATCTGGAAAACCGGATTCTACGCCATGTTTCCAACGCTTTTGTTGAAGATCCATTACGGGTACTGCGGATTGCCCGGTTTGCTGCCCGCTATACCAGTGCAGGTTTCGTGATTGCCGATGAAACCATGGCATTGATGCAGCGCTTGACTGAATCTGGCGAATTAAATGCGCTCATACCTGAACGTGTCTGGAAAGAAACTTCGCGTGCATTATCGGAACGTCATGCTGATGTGTATTTTGAAGTATTACGTCAATGTGGTGCTTTGAAGGTGCTATTCCCTGAGATTGATGCCTTATATGGCATTCCGCAACGTCCTGAATATCATCCGGAAATTGACTGTGGCATTCATACCATGATGTCCTTGCAGCAGGCTTGCCGTCAAAACTACAGCCTGGATGTTCGTTTTGCCGTTTTAGTGCATGATTTAGGCAAGGCTTTAACGCCGCTTGAAGAATTACCGCGACATATCATGCATGAAGAACGTGGCATTAAACCAGTGAATGAACTGTGTGAGCGTTTAAAAGTGCCGACTTATACCAAGCAACTGGCTTTGGCGGTGTGCAAAGAACATCTGAAATGTCATCAGGCCTTCAATCTTAAACCGGGAACTTTATGGCGATTATTACAACGCCTGGATGTATTACGTCGCCCTGAACGTGTTGAAGCTTTTGTACAGGCTTGTGAATGTGATTCACGTGGCCGCCTGGGTCTGGAAGATCGTGCTTATCCACAAGCACAGTATATTCTTGATGCCATGCAGACCGTACGTGCCATCAAGGCACAAGACCTGCCTGCCGATATTCAGGGACCAGATATTGGCGAGATGCTGATTGAACGACGGATTCAGGCACTGGGTGAGCTCAAAGCACAACAAACTGTATCGATTGAATAATAAAAAAGCACCCTCGGGTGCTTTTCTCTTGCGCTTATTTCTCTTTTTCCAAATCCTGGATATTGGCTTTATCAAAAGAAATTGAAAAATATTAAATCCGTCTGATTAGGAAATATCTGCCGGGAAAGTAATCACCTGTTCCAGTTTCATACGATGGGTTGCAATCATCAGCAAACGGTCAATTCCGAGGGCAATTCCTGAACATTCCGGCATATTCGGTAAAGCTGCCAATAGATATTTATCGATCGGCATGACATGCAAGCCCAGCTTGGCTCGTTCAGCATTATCTGCTTCAAAGCGTGAACGCAATACGTCGGCATCAATCAGCTCATCATAAGCATTGGCTAATTCCAAACCTTCAATATACAGTTCAAAACGTGCGGCGACCAGTTCACCATCTTCATCAATTCGGGTTTTGGCCAGAGAGGCCATTTCAGGTGGGAAATCGGTCAGGAATACAGCAGTATCAAAACCCAGACTCGGTTCAACCATATGTGAAAATAACAGGTCAATATAGCCAAGACGGTCATTCCCCATATCCAGATTGAGACCGACGCGGCGGCAGCAGTCTTTCAGTTCCTGTAAAGTAGCCTGAAGCGGATTGAGATCCAGACGATCCATAAATGCATGCTTATAACTCAGAATGGTCGGACGGATTTCGCCAAAACGTACTTTCAAGGTCACATTCAATAGATCAGATACTTCAAACATCAGATCTTTTAAACTAAGCCCCGGGCGATACCATTCCAGCATGGTGAATTCGCTATTGTGCTTACGCCCATGCTCATCATCACGGAAAACTTTACAGATCTGGTAAATGGGTCCAGAACCACTTGCCAATAAGCGCTTCATGGCAAATTCAGGTGAGGTCTGCAAATAATGTGTATGCGCTTTACCCAGCACATGACGCTGGGCCTGTACCGAAGTCAAATGCACATCGGTCACACCGGCTTGAGATAAAATCGGTGTTTCGACTTCTAATACATCGCGCTCAGCAAAAAACTGACGGATTTGACGATATAAATTCGCACGCGCATGCATGGCTTGAAGGTCACAAGTGGGTTGATATGTCATCATCATGCCTTCGGCCCACCATGTGCTGCCCACTCACGACGTAGTGGGTAGGTTTTACGTAAATGATCAAATGCCTGCTGATCGACTTTACCTTCTTTGAGACAGGCACGTAGATTGGCATCATCACGAGCAATGTCATAAATTTGGGATAAATGCTGTTGCAATGCCATTTTTAAATCCTGCCCCTGAAAAAACTGCTCACAGACAGGCAGCTGGGATTCAAACTGTTTATTGGCCGCAAAACCGAAGGTGTGACAAAAAGCTTCGTAGATCATCTGGGTACCACGTGCCTTGCCTTCCAGACTATAGCCGGCAATATGCGGAGTGACCAAAGTCACCAGATCCAGAAGTTCTGCTGAAATCAGCGGCTCATGCTCAAAAACATCCAAAACCACGGTGCGATGTGTCGCCTGTATATCCTGGATCAGCGCGGCTTCTTCAATGACTGGCCCACGTGCTGAATTAATCAGGATTGCATCAGGCCGCATGTGCGCCAGCGAAGCAGCATTAAATAAATGATAGGTTGGATATGCGCCTGTTATGGTTAAAGGGACATGAATCGAAATTGTATCCGCCTGCTGCAATAATTCATGAAATTCAACTTGATCAACCTGCTCTCTTTGCACCAAAGGATCATAGCCAATCACGCGCCAGCCCAAGAGCTTCGCCATGTAGGCCAGTCGGATTCCAACATTACCCAAACCGACAATACCCAAGGTAAATGTCGCATTGGCATCGATTAATTCAGGACGCACCTGCAATAACGCGGTAATCACATATTCAGCCACTGCTTGCGCATTACAGCCGGCTGCATTACTCCATTGAATCCCATGCTGTTCTAATGCAGCAATATCCAAATGATCTGTGCCGATGGTGGCACTTCCTACAAATTTGATCGAACTATTCTTTAGCAGTGCTTCATTGACCTGAGTCACTGAACGTACCAGCAAGCTATCAGCATCTTTGACATCATCAGCGCTTAAGGTTCGTCCTGCACGATGTTGAATATCACCAAACTCGGAAAAAAAGTAATCGGTAAATGCCAGATTTTCATCTGCGACAATTTTCATAATGAGATCCATATGATGCTTGGGCGTATGATAGCGCGTTGATGCTTCTGACTCTATATTTGGCTGATGTGTCAATTTTCAAGATTTGGTAGCTTGATTTCAGAACTGAGGAATTTAAGATTCAGTATTTGCAGCTTAAAAAGAAAAACCCCAATCTTTCGACTGGGGTTTTAAAATTTGGCGGAAGCGGTGAGATTCGAACTCACGGAGGACTCACACCCTCGTCGGTTTTCAAGACCGGTGCATTAAACCGCTCTGCCACGCTTCCATGGCCGCCATCATATAAATAAATCAGATTTTTGGCAATAAAATTTAGCGAAACTTCTATAAAAAGCAGTTTATTCAGCTAAAAATCATCCAAAATCAAAGCCAACCTGAGTATTTTCATTCAAAGATTTGAATCTTGAAATGATCTTGAGTTGTATTTAACTCAGTAGAGAATGATGAGAGAAATAATCACATTCAGCATCAATTGGATCAACAATCAAAAATATTAAGACATAAAAAAACCCAGTCAAATTGACTGGGTTTTTAAAATTTGGCGGAAGCGGTGAGATTCGAACTCACGGAGGACTCACACCCTCGTCGGTTTTCAAGACCGGTGCATTAAACCGCTCTGCCACGCTTCCATGGCCGACATAATATAAACAAAAATCATGCTTGGCAAATATTTTTATGCTTTTACCGAATCAACTGCACAAAATAAAATCAATTCAATTAATCTTCTGAATTTTCTGGCTTTTCATAGCGAATTGAATTAATGAACCAGAGCTTCTTTCCAGAGGGTGTCAGCACCTCGGCCTCATCATCAATCTGCTTGCCCAGTAAGGCGCGTGCCATCGGCGAATCAATCGAAATATGCTGCGGATGATGATCATAAATTTCATCTACTCCTACAATGCGCAAAGTCTTTTGTTCACCTTCTTCATTTTCAATGCCCACCCAGGCGCCAAAATAGACCTTGCCTGCCTGCTCTGGAGAAAAATCGACAATTCTCAGCTCTTCCAGACGTTTTCCCAAATAGCGAACCCGGCGGTCAATTTTGCGTAAAAGTTGCTTGTTGTACTGGTAATCCGCATTTTCAGAACGGTCACCGAGACTGGCTGCCCAATTCACTTTTTTGGTAATTTCCGGACGTTCTTCATGCCAGAGATTCTTAAGTTCTGCCACCAATTTATCGTGTCCGCCACGAGTAATTAAGTTAGATTTCATACATCTTGCTGATCATATTTTCACTGTTTTAACTCACAAACAGCTTATTTTATTTACCATTTTAAAACAATGCCAAATTTCAAAAAAAATAATCATTATATTTCAATATCTTAAAATTATTTTTAAAAATAACTTGTGTACAAAATTTGACAATCGTTTTTCAGATCATTAATATGCCAACAATTTCCGGAAATGCTTACTTTTTAAACTATGTAGTTTTTCTACATAATTATCTTTAAATCTCTTGTCATTTTGAATGACGTCATGACTGCCCAACCCTTATTGAATTTATCAAACTGTTAAAATCTCTGGCTGTTTTAGCTGTGATTTTTAGGGCATAAATTACTTTGTAGCGGAGACAACATGCACAGTAGTTCATCCACTGGGTCGAGGCTTTGCCTAAGATCTGTAATTTCCTCTCTCCCTTTGAAAGTACTTGTACTGAGCACTGCATTTATTCCACTACACAGTATCAATGCAAGTAAGACCACACTCCAGTTTGATCATGTGGTAAACAGCAATAAGTTAACCGTAGTTGCGATTGCAAATCCGACTACTGTATTTCAGGATGGGCAACATCTGCATGGCTTTGGTTATGATCTGGTTCGCAACTATGCCAACAGCCTGAATGTAAAGCTCGATTTTAAGATTGTTCCTGACAATCAGACCGCCCTACAGTGGGTTGCGCAGGGCAAAGCCAACTTGGCCATGACCACGACCGATTTAAGTGCAATTGAAAATAAGAAATTGACCTCATTTTCAGCCACGTGTGGAGATCAGTCAATTTTGATAAATAATGGCCTGAATACCAATTTAAATCTGGTATTTAAATCTGCCACCGATCCTTTAAGCCAGACTGCCAGTGCGTTTATCTGTAAAGGCAAACAAAGCGGTGCCATCAAGCAGCTTGCTTCATTTTATAATCAGAATGTGGTGAAAGAGGAATCCTGGACAACCATTCAACGTGACTTGAGCAGCCGACTGCCGATGTATAAAGCTAGCTTTAAACAGACCGCACAGCAATATGATCTGGATTGGCATTTACTGGCCGCCATTGGTTATCAGGAATCTTATCTGAAACCAAATTCGGTTTCTCCAACAGGTGTTCGCGGCTTGATGATGCTGACCAACAGTACAGCCAAAGCCATGGGCGTGAGTAACCGTACTGATCCGGCTCAAAGTATTCAGGGTGGTGCCAAGTATTATGATCAAATGCTTAGTCGCTATGATCATATTCCATTTCCAGATCGGAACTGGTTTGCACTAGTAGCTTATAATATGGGCCCAGGTGCAGTGAATCAGTTGCAAAAACGTATCCAGTCACAAGGCAAGAACCCGGATAACTGGGTCAACCTATATGCCTATCTGGATCAGAATAAAGCCAATAATGGTCGTTACCGTCAAGCAGTACAATATGTAACTCGTATTCGTGCTTATCTGGAACATATCAAGACCACACCGCAATTGGTGAATATCTAGGTTAACCCTGCACATTGATCACAATGCCATAAAAAAAGCTTACCTTAGGGTAAGCTTTTTTCGTCTTTATTCGAGCAAATCCCAGCAAGAATTAAGCCGTAGTATTTTCAAGCACTTTCTTGAACAGGTCTTTCTGTTCCTGACTTGGCTTGGCAGTTTGAAGTGCCATCAATTGTGACATATCACCCTGTACTTTGATTTTGCCAGTCATGAACGCCTGCATTGCAGCAGCCATGTCAAATTCCAGGAAAACTTTACGTAAGGTTTCGCCATCCATATTCAACGTGGTTTTGGCGTTTGAAGACAAACCTTTTTTGATTGCCCCACCATCTAAAGAGAGTTCAGTATTACCTGTAGTGTCTGCTACAACCAAATTAATCGCAAGGTTCGCCAAAGCCGGTGGCAGATTCAAATCGCCAGCTTGCGCTGTTAGAGTTTCTACAGTTGAAAACCAATCATCAGTTAAAAAAGCAGGCATGATCTTTCCTCAAATTATTTGTTCATTTGTGTCGGCTATCCAGACGACATCATGTTGAAGCTATTATGCTTGTGCTTTGTTATATCATGATCATTAGCGCAAAGGCTAACGAATTTTGTACGCCCCGTTCAATTTTTGTAGTTCTGTTTTATTTATATTTACAGCACAGACATCAACCTGTAGGCCAATGTCTGCAAATTCTCAAACTATTCTGCAGCAAAGCCCAGATTGACCATATTGATCCGGCGATTCTCCCCTTCCACGGCTTCTTCAGTCGAATCACTGCCTTTGAAGTCGAATTCACGCTGGCTGTCCAGCACTTCAAAATCAAATAATTCACGATCGACCAGCTGCGATGGCGAGACATTTTGCAAGGCACCAAAAATACTATGTAGACGTTTTGGATGTGCTTTATCCCAATCACGTAACATGTCATTGATAATTGCGCGCTGCAGATTATCCTGAGAGCCACATAAATTACATGGAATAATTGGAAATTGGCGCATTTCTGCATATTTGATGATGTCTTTTTCTTCCACATATGCCAGTGGACGAATCAGAATATTCTTTTTGTCTGAAGACAGCAGTTTCGGTGGCATCGCCTTCAAGCTGCCGCCATGGAACAGGTTCAGGAAAAAAGTCGCCAAGATATCATCACGATGATGGCCTAAAGCAACTTTGGTCGCACCAATTTCTTGTGCAAAACCGTATAAAGAACCACGACGCAAACGCGAACAGACGGCGCAATAGGTTTTGCCTTCAGGTGTCAGCTTTTTAGTGATGCTGTACGTGTCTTTTTCCAGAATGTAATAAGGAATGTTATTTTCTTCTAAATAACGCGGCAATACATCTTCCGGAAAACCTGGCTGTTTCTGGTCCAGATTGACGGCCACCACATCGAAGTTGATCGGTGCGATACGCTTGAACTGCAGCAGGATATCTAGCAGGGTATAACTGTCTTTACCACCAGAAATACACACCATGACCTTATCGCCTTCTTCAATCATCTTGAAATCACGAATGGCATGTCCGACCTGGCGGCGAAGCTTCTTCAACAAACGGTAGTAGGCTGAGCTTGTTGGCAATTCAGGTTTGAAATTAAATCCTTGTTCGGACTCAACTGGCGAGTACATAGACGAGATTAACCCATAAATAAAAATACCGCGCAATTTTAGCCGATTCGGCCCCGTATCGCATCAAAAGAATTTATTTTCATGAAAATGTCTTATTAATTTCATTTTCATGTTTTATTTAGATTGATATATTGAACGATTGCGTTCACTTTTTAGGCGAAATGCTTATCTTTTGGACTTTTCCACAGTTGTCCACAAAAGCTGTGGATAACTTTGTGGATTGAAACAGGCTTGACAACTTGTCCGGCTCAAAAGATAAGGCTTTTCTTTAAATTGATCATTTTTTGATCAATTTAATTATATATAAAAATCAACAACTTAAACCTGTCAAGCCTAAGGTTTTAAATTAAATCATATTTTTTTTCTACTGCTAAAATGTAAAAAATGACTTGCATTTACAAACTCGTTTATAAATGCAGCGCACAAGTCTTTTCATTCCGTAATTTTTTGTTAAACTCTTGATTAAATTTTTCTCTATTGTGTTTACTTAATATAAACAATGAAAATAAATGTACATGTTTTGGGGCGTTATGGGATCAGCAGCTTGCTATTGGCAGGTTGTTGTCATTTTGTTTATGCCGGTCAAACGATTTACCAGTTACGTGACAGTAATGGCAGTACTTTATTGACCAACAAGAAAAGTCGCTATAATCACTTACAGGTAGAAAAGAAGACTTATTATCCAGACAGCAATATTCACAGTTATAGCAACTGGGGCTCTAGTGAAGCTTCCGTGTTGCCGAGCTATAGTAGAAATAAAAATGCCTATGACTCGATTATCCGTCAGGCATCCCAAACTTATGGCGTTTCTGAAGGCTTGATTAAAGCCGTGATGCATACTGAATCTGGTTTCAATGTACATGCGCGTTCACCAGTCGGTGCACAGGGCTTGATGCAACTCATGCCGGCCACTGCCCGTCGTTTTAATGTCAGCAATGCCTATGATCCCCAGCAGAATATTATGGCGGGCGCCAAATATCTGGCCTGGTTATTGAAACGTTTTAATGGCAATACCAGTCTGGCACTGGCTGGTTATAATGCCGGTGAAGGCAATGTCAGCAAATACGGTGGTATTCCGCCCTTTCGTGAAACCCAGGACTATGTGCGCCGTGTGACCAGTCGCTATCAGAATCTGTATACCGAAGGCCTGAGTACCAATAGTATTTCACCTAGCCCTGCGTCGAGTCAGGGGCGTATTATTGCCAGCTCCGACAATTACTCCACGGGTTCCACCACCGCTGCCAATATTCAGGCTGCCAAGTATCAGCGTCAGATCATCGCACAGGCCGATGGCAGTTTCACTGATGCGCCTGCAGGCTCTTATGCCACTGCAAACGCAACGGCATCAGCAAAGATCTATTTGAGTGAATAATCTCTAAACAGCTTTGTTTTTAAACACCTATGTTTCAATTCGAACAAAAAATACCCTGTATTTTTTGTAGCCAAATGCTATTTTTTCCTTGAATTCTTCTCGATTTCGCCTCATATTGATTTCAATGATTTACATTTAATAATCAGATTATTTTTCTGTAATAAGAGGATTTCTCAATGATGCGGATTGGTTTGTTCTTGCTAACCAACCTCGCGGTACTGGTTGTAGCTGGCATTATCTTGTCACTCTTCGGTGTCGGTAGTTACCATGGCGCAGGTGGCTTGAATCTAGGCAACCTGTTGGTCATCTGTTTTGTGTTCGGTATGGTCGGCTCAATCATTTCCCTGTTCATGTCTAAATGGATGGCGAAAAAAACCACGGGTACTGAACTGATTGACCCGAATGCTCCTCGTAACCAAGCTGAAGCCTGGTTACTCCATGAAGTTGCACAGCTTTCTCAGCGTGCAGGCATTAAAATGCCGGAAGTGGGTATTTTCCCTTCTTACCAGTCCAATGCCTTTGCCACTGGCTGGAATAAAAACGATGCTCTAGTTGCGGTATCAACCGGCTTGCTTGAGCGTATGAACAAAGACGAACTTCGTGCTGTATTGGCGCATGAAATCGGTCACGTTGCCAATGGCGATATGGTGACTCTTGCCCTGATCCAGGGTGTGGTGAACGCCTTTGTAATGTTCTTCGCACGTGTCGCAGGTGATTTTATTGATCGCAATGTCTTTGGTCGTGAAGAAGGTGAAGCCCCAGGTATTGCCTATTTCGTGATTACTATTGTGCTGGATATCGTGTTCGGTATTCTTGCATCGTCTATTGTGATGTGGTTCTCGCGCCACCGTGAATACCGTGCCGATGAAGCCGGTGCACGTCTGGCTGGTAAACAGGCCATGATTTCAGCATTACTACGCTTACAGGCAGAATCTGAAATGCCAGATGCCATGCCGAAAGAAATGAAAGCATTTGCGATTTCTGCGGGTAAAGAGGAAGGTTTTAGCCTTGCTGCATTGTTCCAGACGCATCCAAGCATCGAACAGCGTGTCGCTGCATTACAACAGCTTGATTGTGCTTAATCTAAAACATGCACAAGTAATACCCATATTAATTCAAAAAAGCCTGCAGTAATTGCAGGCTTTTTTATTGGATTCATTCGCGTATTCTTTAGCTCAATTTAATCAGCTGATCCATTGATACAGCGCCATAATGCCCCATCCGATCGCGAAAACAAACAGGATCAGGAATATGGTGCCCAAAATATCCGGGATATGAATCCAGATCCAGGCCACGACACGATTCTGCCAGAAAGCAGATTGCTGCTGTTTACGTTCCAGACTTTCATGCAGAAACGGGTGTACCACATGCCGGTCGCTGCTAATCTGATATTCCTCACGGATATGCAGATGCACGACATCCAGCGCCTTGCGACTCGGCCGGATAAAAATATCAAAGACGGTACCAGCCACAGGAATAAATCCAACCACTGCATCCATTACTGCCAGCTTCATGACCGGATTGAGTTTGGCACTCGGTACCCCGATCTGTTTGGCCTTATGAATGGCATAACAGGTCAACACAAAACCGGCAATATCTCCAGCAACCGGAATCGTACTTAAAGCCGCATCTGCCCCCACGCCTTGCTTGGTAAACGGAATACGCACCACTGAATCCATCATATTGGCAAACTTGGCCAGATCACGTTCCAGACGTATCACTTCTTGCTGGCTTAGTTTTGTTTTTTGTTGAGGATCAGGCATGTATTTTTCCAGAAATGAAACCAATGTAATTGAGCATAAAGTATTTTTTAATTTAAGGTGTATCCAGTTGCAGATTAAAATAGTAATTTAGATGCAATAAATAAATAGATGATCACACCAGTGGCATCACAGATTGAAGTCACCAATGGCGCTGATGCACTGGCCGGATCCAGCTTTAATTTATTGAGTATAAATGGCAAGCTCATGCCGATCAAACAGCCCATCAGCACAATACCGAGCATACTTAAGGCCAGCACCACAGCGACCATCCAGTCACCTCTTATATATCCCAAGATGGATACGGCAATCGCCATGGTGCCTCCCAGACATAAGGCAACCAGGGATTCACGTCCAAGCAGACTAAACCAGTCCTTAAACTGCACATCGCCTGTGGCCAGGGCACGTACCATCAAGGTAGCGGACTGCGAACCTGCATTTCCCCCACTGCCGACCAGTAGAGGCAGGAAAAATACCAGCACAATATGGGAGGCGATAATCTCCTCAAAATGCGCAATCCCGATTCCAGACAATAAACTCCCGAAAACCAGTATTACCAGCCAGAATACCCGTTTCTGATACAGGCTAAAAATCGGTGCAGTTTTCAGACTGAGTTCATTCAAAGGTGTGACGGCACCAGATTTTAAAATATCCTCGGTACTTTCAGCCTCCGCAATATCCATGGCATCATCATAGGTAATAATGCCGACCAGCTTCTGTGTAGCATCGACTACCGGTAAGGCAATAAAATCATAATAGGCCAAGGTACGGGCGACCTGTTCCTGGTCTTCATCGACTGTGGCATACAACCACGTCCGTAGTCATGACTTCGGCAATCGTGGCATCCGGCGCTGCCTGGATAATCTGCCGCAAGGAAATTACACCCAGTAGATGCTGCTGTGCATCTACAATATAGATCAGATATAAGGTGTCATGATTTCCGGCAATATCACGTAGTACTTCGATCGCCTGACGCATATTAAGTTCCGGCGCCAGTGTGATAAAGTCCGAACTCATTAAGGCACCAGCCGTTTCCTCCGGATAGGCATGCAGCTCTCGCAGCACCTGCAGCGACTGGGTAGACAGCTTGCCCAGTAATTGCTGCTGTATTTCATAAGGCATCTGCTTATATAAATCAATAAAATCATCTGAATGCATGGCATCCATCAGACTGGCCAGCTGATCTGGAGGAAACTGGTAAGCCAACTGGATTTGCATGGCCAGTGGCAAGAACTCCAGTACCTCGGCCTGCCGCTCTAGCTGCTGAAATTGCAGATAGCGTTCCGCAGGTCCAAGTTCCGACAAAATTCTGGCCTGATCGGCAATGTTTAACTGCTGTAGAAGTTGGTGAATATTATTGTTCCCAGTAAGCAGACTCTCATGTAACTGCTGTATTTTTTCTTGATGCTGCATTCCCATACCATTATTTGCTGCAGGTATGAAAGCTACCCGCCCTAGAGTGAGTATTCCTGATTTTCTTGATTGATTTGTATAATTTTATTTGTTGCTTTGACACGAAACAGAGTTCGAATCAAGACAAACATAAATGGAATAAAGAACAGTACCAGAATGGTCGCAAAAATAACCCCTCCAAAAACACTGGCACCAATTTCCTGACGGCTAATCGCACTCACCCCTGTCGCAAAAATTAGAGGAAGTACACCGGCAGCAAAGGCTATAGAGGTCATCAAAATAGGACGTAAGCGCAAACTTGCGCCCTCCAAAGCTGCAGCTAAGGTGGTTTTGCCTGCCTGCTCTGCCTGTGCGGCAAACTCCACAATCAAAATGGCATTTTTACAGGACAGGCCGATGGTCGTCAGTAAAGCAATGTGGAAAAAGATGTCATTGGCGAAACCAAAAGCCCAGCAAAATAAGATACTGCCACCTACCCCTAATGGAATGGCACTGATGACTGCTGCAGGAATAGTCCAACTTTCATATAAAGCCGTTAAGCACAGGAAAATAAATGCGATAGAAATAATGTAAAGGAAAATGGCCTGACCACTGCTGCGCTTTTCTTCCAGTGCGGCTCCGCTCCAGGCCAGGTTCACACCTTCCTGTTCATCGACCAATGTTTCAACATCCTGCATGGTCTGACTGGAGAATTTGTCTTTTGGAATGCCGGCATAGACCGGAACGGCATTATAGCCCATATAGCGGTTAATACTGTTTGGACCACCCTGCCAGTTAAGGCTGCTAAACTGGTTAAAAGACAACATTTCACCTTGGTTATTTCTGACATGCCAATGGGCCAGGTCTTCAGGTTTGGAACGGTATTCAGCCTCTCCCTGCATAATGACACGCTTAATCTGCCCACGATCAATAAAGTCATTGATATAGGTACCACCCCACGCTGCAGCCAAAGTAGTGTTGACATTTTGCTGAGGAATAGCATGCTTCAATACGCGCTCAATATCGAGTTGCATATTTAGCTCAGCACTCTCTTTGGGCTGGTCCAACTGTAAAAATTCAATGGATGCTTGTCCTTGGGCGCGTGACTCAATCTGGCCAAATGCCTCCTGTAAAAACCCGGCTCCTTTATAATCCAAATCTTGTAACCAGAAATCTACGACTCGCCCATTACTCGACATGGACGGTGCCATAAAGAAAATCTGGGCATTGGCATGATTGGCAAAGTGTTTCTGGGCGCGATCTACCATGGCAAAAACCGAATCTTCGGGATTTTTACGTGCTGCCCAGTCCTTCAATACCACAAAGAGCTGCCCACGATAAGGCCCCACACCGACGTTATTTCCGCTATACCAGACGCCGATACTCTTGATGCGTTCCGATTCATGTTCCATTAAATAGTCTTGCACTTCACGTCCCACTTTCTCAATCTCGGAACGTGGCGCATTACCTGGCATTACGATCTTCCCCATCACAAAGCCCATGTCTTCAGTAGGCATTAGACCTTCGGGTAAATTTTTATAGACCCATCCAAACCCCAGGATACAGATACCGAACAATGCCAACATGCCGAATTTAAATCGCATACTTCCTGCAGACACTTTCTGGTAGCCTGCATTGAGCCGATCCATACCACGATTAAAACTTCGCGCCCAGCGTGCTTGATGAGTTTTGCGTTTAAGCAGTTGTGCTGCAAATGTCGGGGTAATAATCAAGGCAACAAATAATGACAGCAACATGGCCACCACCAAAGTGATGGAAAATTGCCGATAAATCACGCCGGTGATACTGCCAAAGAATGCCATGGGAATGAATACTGCAGTCAACACCAATGTAATGCCGACCAGTGCCCCGCTCATTTCCTGCATCGACTTTAAGGCCGCAGCTTTGGCATCCAGATTTTCTTCATGCATCAGCCGTTCAATATTTTCAACTACAACAATGGCATCATCCACCAATAGGCCAATCGCCAGAATCAGGGCGAATAAGGTAAAGCTGTTCAGGGTCATCCCCAAAACATACAACACGGCAAATGTGGCCAGAACCACAATCGGAATGGTGACAGCAGGAATAATGGTGGCCCGCCAGTTCTGCAGGAAAATAAACATCACGATAATCACCAGAAAAATGGCTTCAACCAGTGTTTTGGCCACCTGTTCAATGGAACCGGTAATAAATGGCGTTTTGTCCATGGTCATACGCAACTGATAGTGTGGCGGCAAATTGGCTTGCGCATTTTTTAATACCGCCTGAATCTGCTCCGAGACAGCAAGGGCATTACTACGAGGGGCCAAAGTAATGGATAAAGCTGAAGATAACTGACCATTGGTATAGTTAATGTGGTTATAACTTTCTGCACCAAGTTCTACTCGCGCAACATCTTTTAAATACAGCAATGAACCGGAATCAGTCGTTTTCACAATGATCTTTTCAAATTCCTGAACACTGCTTAAACGTGAACCACCACTTACCTTGGCATTGAGATATTGACCCTCGAGGGTTGGCAAACCGCCTATCGCACCTGAAGCCAATGGTGCATTCTGGGTTTCTATGGCATTACGGATATCGCTGGGCATCAGGTTGAATTGATTTAACTTGTGGGGATTGAGCCAGATCCGCATGGCATAGCCAGCACCATACAGCTCGATCTCCCCCATACCCTCAATACGTGACAGACGAGGTTCTACATGTACCATCAAATAATCTGAAAGTTCGGTCACAGTACTTTGACCACTCTCATCATATAAACTTAACAGTGCAAACTGATCATAACCTGACTTATAGACATTGACCCCGCCTTGCTGGGTTTCTTCCGGCAAGCGACCCAGTACACCATTGACGGCGTTTTGCACCTGTAACTGGGCTTGATCCAGATCGACCCCTTGTTCAAATTGCAAATCAAGTTGAGCACGTCCTACCGAACTGCTGGAATGAAAGGTTTCCAGGCCTTCAATCCCTTTGACTGCCTGTTCCAGAATCTGGGTGACCGATTGCTCAACAGTTTCTGCCGATGCTCCACGATAGCCTGCATAAACTCCTAGTGCTGGCGCATCCATATTCGGCATATGTTCAACGGGAATTTTTTGCAGGGCAAATATTCCCAGGCTCATCATGAAAATCGCAATAACTGCTGCAAATTTGGGACGGTAAATAAAAAAGCGCGACAACATAAACTAGAAATCCCCATCAGATGCATTCTGTTATCAATAGATGATTTCTATAGCAATTTTTAAACCATGCTGCAAAATTAACCAGTCATCGGATAAATGATTGGCCATAAAAAATCCCCGTCAATACGGGGATTTTTTAGCTTTGCAGTCTTTGTGTATATTAAGCACGCGATTTTTTAATGATCAGTCGACGAATCAGAACATACATAAAGGGAATAAAAATTAGAACCAGCACAGTTCCAAAAATCACCCCGCCCAGTACACTTACCCCGATTTCCTGACGGCTCACCGCGCCGGCACCAGTAGCAAAGACCAAAGGTAAAATCCCAGCGCCAAATGCCAAAGAAGTCATCAGAATTGGGCGAAAACGCAAAGATGCACCTTCAAGAGCCGCTTCCACTACAGATTTGCCTTGTTGCTGTGCCAGCGAAGCAAATTCTACAATCAGAATGGCATTTTTACAGGACAGGCCAATAGTAGTCAGCAAGGCAATCTGGAAATAGATATCATTTGGGAAACCAGCCAGATAACTGAAAATGATATTACCACCAATACCCAATGGAATCGCAGACATGACTGCAGTAGGAATACTCCAGCTTTCGTACAATGCCGCCAGACAAAGAAAAATAAAACCAATTGAAATCAGATAAAGCCAAATGGCCTGATTACTCGACTGTTTCTCCTCAAAGGAAAGACCGCTCCAGACCACATCGACTCCCTCCAGTTCGGCAATCAGTGCTTCCACATCCTGCATAGCCTGACCTGAACTGCTATCTCTGGCCCGGTCTGCTTCCATTTGCAGCGCGGTATAGCCCATAAACCGGTTCACCACTTCAGGGCCACCACTCCAGTCCACTTGCGAGAAGTTGCTAAAAGGTACCATCTGATTCTGGTCATTGCGTACATGCCACTGCGCCAGATCTTCCGGCTTGGAACGGAATTCTGCATCCCCCTGCATAATTACCCGTTTAATCCGGCCACGATCAATAAAGTCATTGATATAACTGCCGCCCCAGGCACTGGATAAAGTACTGTTAATTGCCGATTGGGTCAGACCATTGGCCATGGCCTGTTTTTGGTCGATATTGACGCGCAACTCTGCTTTGTCCGGATTAGAACGTTTGCCTAGGTTTTCAAAACTGGTGTAATTGCCGGTCTGAGCTTCCAGTGCTTTAAACTGCTGTTCCAGATATTGTCGGCCATTGCCATTAATATCACGAATCCAGAAATCCAGACCATCAGTTTGTCCCAGACCATTGACTGAAGGTGGCATGGACACGTTAATTTGTGCATTGCGATTGCCTTGAAAATGCTTCAGGGCCCGTTCACGAATCGCTTGTGCGGTATTGTCCTGACCTGAACGCTCATCCCAATGTTTCAATGCCACAAAACCGGTCGCCAGATTCTGACCAGTTCCAGAGAAATTTCGCCCATAACGGATCATCACCAGATTGACATTGGCTTGTTCCTGATCGAGAAAATATTGGCGGACTTGCTCTCCGATCTGAATGGTATTTTTCAGCGGTGCGCCCTCCTGCAATTTAATCTGCAGACTTAAAATCCCCTGGTCTTCAGCCGGCAAGAAACTGGTCGGCAAGGCCCGGTAGAACAGACCGAATACACAGATCAATCCGGCAAATATCACCAGACACACCGCCTGATGCCGGATCGTCATCTGAGCCAGTTTAAGATAGCGCTGTTTCAGATGATCCAGTTTCCGGTTAAACCATGCAGCCCATTTGGCTGGTTGAGGATTTGGCTTGAGAATGAGGGCACACAGTGCGGGAGTCAGAACAAGCGCCACCATCAGGGACAGAGACATGGCTGCAACCAGGGTAATAGAGAACTGACGGTAAATCACCCCGGTAGAACCGCCAAAGAAAGCCATGGGAATAAATACTGCGGTCAGCACCAAAGTAATCCCGATCAGTGCCCCACTAATTTCCTGCATGGACTCTAAAGCTGCCTCCTGCGCAGACAGATTCTGTTCATGCATCAGACGTTCGACATTTTCTACTACCACAATTGCATCATCGACCAGCAGGCCAATTGCCAATACCAGAGCGAACAATGTGAGCGTATTGATACTCATCCCAAGCGTATAGAGGACTGCCATCGTCCCCAATATCACCACTGGAACCGTCACAGTTGGGATTAAAGTCGCACGCCAGTTCTGCAAGAAAATAAACATCACAATGATCACCAGAATCACTGCTTCAAACAGGGTTTTTACAACCTCTTTAATTGATTCCTGTACGAAAGGTGTATTGTCCCGTGGGTAGGCAATTTTGTAGCCATCAGGCAATTGCTGAGAAATCCGGGCAATTTCAGCTTTAATCAGATTAGAGGTTTCAATAGCATTCGCCCCTGAGGCCAGTGAAATACCCAGACCTGCTGATGGATAACCATTATTGGTACTATAAGACTGATAATTTTCAGCACCCAGTTCCACCCGGGCAATATCTTTTAAATAAATAAAGCTGCCGGCACGATCCGATTTGACAATAATATTCTGGAATTCGTCCACGGTTTTCAGTCGCGAACCCGAAGTGACTTTGGCATTCAGGTATTGCTCCTCCACTGCAGGCAAATCTCCGATTGCACCTGCAGCGACCTGGGTATTCTGGGATTCGATTGCGGCACGCACATCACTTGGCATCAGGTTATATTGTTTTAATTTCCTTGGGTCCAGCCAGATCCGCATCGCATATTGCGACCCGAAGACATCCACCTCACCAATTCCCTCGATCCGGGAAATATCCTGTTCCAGATGGGTCATCAGATAATCAGAAAGTTCAATATTGTTGCTGCGTCCGGATTCATCGTACAGGCTGATCACCATATGCGTATCACCAAGCGACTTAAAGACATTAACACCTTGGCGTTGTACATCTTCTGGCAAGCGGTTCAGAACGCCATTAATCGCATTTTGTACCTGCACCTGTGCGGTATCCGGATCGGTACCATTTTCAAAACTAATGCTGACCCGGCTACGCCCCGAAGAATCACTACTCGAACTAAAATACAGCAAATGATCGATACCTTTAATCTGCTGTTCCAGCACCTGGGTCACGCTTTCTTCTACAGTTTCCGCAGAAGCACCGCTATAGGTTGCTGCCACTGTTATCCGTGGCGGTGCAATATCCGGATAACGTTCCACTGGCAAGTTCATTACCGCGAACATGCCAATTGCCATGACCATAATCGCCAGTACTGCAGCAAAGATCGGGCGGTGGATAAAAAATTTAGACAGCATAAGTCCGAGTCACTTTTAATTAATTGGGGATAGAGGTCGTGCAAAATACAAGCAGTCTATATTTGAATATTCAGTGACATAGCAGCAGATTGCAAGAATTAAACACATAAAACTGCGATAAAAACCAATCATGGAGAAATTATGGATAATCCTGGCTGTACACGTTCCTGAGGTTGCGCATCCCTAAATTAATAGCATTTTTTCAAACAAAAAACCCTGCGTCTGCAGGGTTTTTTGGTGAATCAATTAAGCGGATTAAGCGCTGAACTGGTTCATTGTGTTTTTAGAATCATCACCAGCTTTCAATGCATTGTCACCAGCGAAGATTTCTTTGTGGTCATCACCGATGTCAGAACCAGCCATTGCTTGGTGTTTAACACATGCGATACCGCCGCGGATTTCTTTACGTTGTACGCCAGCAACATAAGCCAACATACCTTCAGTACCGAAGTAACCTTGAGCAAGCTCATGCGTAGAAAGCGCAGCTGTGTGGTAAGTCGGAAGTGTGATCAAGTGATGGAACACACCCGCTTCACGAGCAGCATCAGCCTGGAATGTACGAACTTTTTCGTCAGCTTCAGCAGCCAATTCAGAATCGTCGTACTCAGCGCTCATCAATTTAGCACGGTCGTATGCAGATACGTCTTTACCTTCAGCAACCCAACGGTCATACGCTTGTTGACGGAAGTTCAGTGTCCAGTTGAATGATGGAGAGTTGTTGTAAACAAGTTTCGCATTTGGCACAACTTCACGTACACGGTTAACCATGTGAGCGATTTCAGCCACGTTTGGAGTCGCAGTTTCGATCCAAAGAAGGTCAGCACCGTTTTGTAAGCTAGTGATACAGTCAAGTACAACGCGGTCGATCTGAGTGCCTTCACGGAACTGGTACAAGCCAGAAGCAAGACGTTTAGGACGGTGAAGTTTGCCATCACGTTTGATCAGGATTTCGTCTTCTTGTGCTTCAGAGATGTCAATTTCTTGAGTGTCTAAGTAGCTGATGTATTGAGAAGCGATGTCGCCTGGCTCTTTAACCACTGGGATTTTTTGAGTCAAGTCAGCGCCTTCAGAGTCAGTACGTGCAACGATGATACCGTCGTCAAGACCCATTTCAAGGAATGCATAGCGAAGAGCGTGGATTTTCGCGATGAAATCTTCGTGTGGAACAGTTACTTTACCAGCCTGGTGACCACATTGTTTTGCATCAGAAACCTGGTTTTCGATTTGTAGTGCACAAGCACCCGCTTCGATCATTTTCTTGGCAAGCAAGTAAGTTGCTTCTTCGTTACCGAAACCAGCGTCGATGTCCGCAATGATTGGCACAACGTGAGTTTGGAAGTTGTCGATTTGTGAAGTGATTTCAGCTGCTTTAGCAGTATCGCCCGCTTCTTGAGCTTTTTTAAGCGCACGGAAAAGATCATTCAGTTCTTTCGCATCCGCTTGACGTAAGAATGTGTAGATTTCTTCGATCAATGCAGGAACAGATGTTTTTTCGTGCATAGATTGGTCAGGAAGTGGACCGAACTCTGAACGAAGTGCAGCAACCATCCAGCCAGAAAGGTAGATGTAGCGACGTTCAGTTGTACCGAAGTATTTTTTGTTCGCAATCATTTTTTGTTGCGCGATAAAACCGTGCCAGCAACCTAGTGATTGAGTGTATTTGCTAGAGTCGGCATCATAAGCAGCCATATCACGACGCATAATTGCCGCTGTATATTTCGCAATGTCCAAACCAGTTTTGAAACGGTTTTGAAGTTGCATACGCGCAGCATCTTCAGGACTGATGTCTGCCCAAGTGTTACCGAATTTCGCTTTTAATTCGCGGATTGCATCAATCGCTGTTTGGTATGTAGTCATGATATATTCCTGTAATAATATTAGGATTTTTCTGCAACGAACCGCTCAAATCACACCCTCAGTGACTTGTTCAGATTTTCGACGATCCGTTGGGATAACTAAAGATTAGTTGGCTTATGAAAATTAATCCAATAGTCTGCAAGAATCTTCAGTATTTATTTAAAAAATGAGTAGATCAAAGTCTTAGTAAAGTTTCAACACAACAAATTAAAACACTGTTTTATATAAATTTATTGAAAAATATTAATGAGTAAAATTTAGACATTAAGGTTAAAAATAATTCATTAGACTTAAGTCTGGGACGGGGTCAGATACTATTTTATTTCACAAAAATAAAGATTTCTGATTATTTCTTAGTCTTAAGACATGAATTTATTGGTTTATTTTTCACGCAAATATTCATATATCAAACTCATAATATCTACCTATAAAACTAGTGTATTAAGGGTTGGTCTCTAGAGAGCAAGTTACTAGATCAGCTTTCAGAAATCCCTCCTATTCCCCTTAGCAAACCCCCTTGATAATCCACCTCAACCTAAACAAATTCCATGGACTATGGTTGTTTTATCATGGCTTTTTTTTCATCGGTGCTTTACACAAAGCCCGTCAGTTATGGCATAATGAGCATAATTTCTTGTATTTATTCTCGGTATTTCTTTTATGAATCTGGAGCGAGTTGATCTCAATCTATTAATTTATCTTGATGTACTTCTTCGCGAAAAAAATGTCACCCGTGCAGCAGAACAATTGGGTGTTACCCAGCCTGCCATGAGTAATATTTTACGCCGATTACGCAATTTATTTAATGATCCCCTCCTGATTCGTTCTTCTGAAGGCATGACACCCACTGAACGTGCTTTGGAATTGCAGCCCCGCATTCGGGATGCCCTGGCTGACTTGTCCATGATTCTGGAACCGCGTACCGAGTTCCGTCCATATACCTCAAATCGTGTCTTCCGGATCATGACCTCGGATTATGCCGAAGCCACTTTAGTACCACGCTTAGTCAAAGCCTTGCGTTCAGAAGCTCCAAATGTTGTTCTCGACTTCCTGACGCCAAGTGACGTGTCTTATCGGGATATGGAGCAGGGCAAGGTCGATCTGGCAATCAACCGCTTTAATGAGATTCCGCAAAGTTTTCATCAGGTATTGGTCTGGCGTGACAGCTTTTCTTGTCTTTTAAATAACAAGCATCCTGCCGCAAGCAACTTAAACCTTAAAAGTTACCTGGATGCACAGCATATCTGGGTTTCTAAAACCGGTATGGGTGTTGGTTTCGGGGTGAATCCTGAAAAACAGGCCGGTTTAGGCTGGATTGATCAGGCTTTGGAACGTATTGGCCAGAAACGTAAGATTTCGGTATTTACCCGTCATTATCAAATGCCAGGCTTATTAGCATCCAATGTAGATCTGATTGCAACACTGCCTTCACGTATTGCGCGCTTGCAAGCCAAAAATCACAATCTGATTTTAAAAGATCCGCCGTTTTATATTCCGGAATTTGAATTGAAAATGGCGTGGTGCCCATTATTGCATCATCATCCGGCACATCGCTGGTTACGTCAGCTGATTTTATATGTTGCACGGCAAATGATTGAAGAGGAAAATCGTGAATTCCTGAGCAATAATTCTCAATTTTCAAACTATTAACCTTACAATCTTCTAAATTCTTATTTTTGAAGATTATACTTTGAGGACTTGAGCTGTCATTGTTACACCTCAAGTCTTTTTTTATGCTAAAAATATCCTAAGATATTATTTATCCACAGGTGGATTTGTGAGCCTCTTACAAAATATCGTGATTATCTTAATACTCATCGCGGGGGCCGGTTTTTTATCTTTAACAGAAATCGCCCTCGCAGGTGCCCGTAAAGTCAAACTGAAAATTCTGGCTGAATCGGGTGAACATCGCGCTCAAAAAGTTTTAGATCTACAAGAAAATTCTGCTGACTTCTTTGCAGCCTCTCAAATTGGTTTAAATGCAGTCGCCATTCTCGGTGGTATTTTAGGTGAAGGCGCTTTTCGTCCTTATATTTATAATTTTGTTTCCCGCTTTTACCAAGGACCTTGGGCTGAAAATATCAGCTTTGCGCTTTCCTTTACTGTCGTCACTTCATTATTTATTTTATTTGCGGACCTGATGCCGAAACGTCTGGCCATGATTGCGCCAGAAAAGATCGCAGTCTCAGTCATCGAGCCAATTCAGATTTTCATTAAAGTCTGTAAACCTTTGGCTTGGTTCATTAACGCGATTGCCAACATGCTGTTCCGTCTGTTTAAAGTGAATACCATCCGTGATGACAATATTACTTTTGATGATATTTCTGCAGTGATGGATGCCGGTGCACAGGCCGGTGTACTCCAGAAGCAGGAACACCATTTCATTGAAAACGTATTCGAGCTGGAAGAACGTAACGTGCCTTCGAGTATGACCACACGTGAAAATGTGGTGTTTTTCACCTTGAATGAACCTGAAGAAAGTATTCGGCAAAAGCTGGCGGAATATCCCTATTCCAAATTTTTGGTATGCAGCAATGACATTGACAGTGTGATTGGCTATGTGGACGCCAAAGACATTCTGGTGCGTATTCTGAATAACCAGTCACTGCTGCAGCTCAATGAAAATACCATCCGTAATGTCCTGACCATTCCGGATACTTTGACCTTATCGGAAGTTCTGGACCGTTTCCGCTCTACCAAGGAAAAGTTTGCCGTCGTCATTAATGAATATGCGCTGGTCGTTGGAGTGATTACCCTTTCCGATATTATGATTACCGTGATGGGTGACTGGGTGACGCCAATTGAAGCCGATCAGCAAATTATTAAACGTGACAACAATTCCTGGCTGATTGAAGGCAGCACCCCGATTGAAGACATCAAGCATGCGCTTGAAATTGATGAAATGCCTGATGATGAAAACTATGAAACCATCGCTGGCTTCATGATGTATAAATTACGCAAGATTCCACGTCCTGCAGATGCAGTGATATTTGGGGCTTATAAGTTTGAAGTGGTGGATGTCGATCATTTTAAAATTGACCAGTTACTGGTGACCCGCTTAATCGAAACCAATTCAGTTATTCAAGAAGAATCAGATTAGTCTGGTTCTTCTTTCTAAGAAATAGTCAAAATTATTCTAATAAAAAATCATAAGGTGAGTGATGAATATTTCTGCATTATTGGCATGTCTGTTTTTTTATTCCGCCCTATATTTATTTTATTTCTTTTTTGCCAAACTGCAGAATCCCCTGCTTTTACTGGCAGCCATCATTCTGATGGTTTTAACCGTTTTCATTATTCCCTATCCGCATGAACGTCGCCGACAAGGTTTCGACTCGACCTTGAGATTTGGAGAGTATTTTTATTGGCCCTTGATCACTTGGTGGCGTTTATTTATTTTGCCCATCAGCTGGCTCATTTCACTGATCTATCGCGATTAAAAAGCACCCGAAGGTGCTTTTTAAAACTATTTATAATTTAGACTTTCGCTAATAAAGCCTCTAGAACAGCTTGATAGTGAATCTGGATATCATCTTCTAAAATTTTATAAGCATTATCGAATTGCACCATAGGCCAGCCTTCTTTCCAGAACGGAAAAATATTGTGCAGGTCATGAGTAACAATGGCATCTTCACGCACAATTGCTTGTGCAATTTGTGACAGTACCTGTGCAGTTTCAGCACCATCAATCGCCATATAATCGATACCGTGTGCTTTTAAAATACGGATCCGGTCTTTTTTATAACGGATTTTTTTGATCTGTGCCGAATTTAAACCCAAAGCCAAAGATACCGCCTCAACAAATTTGTCTTCAAATGACTGATTCAATGCTACCAAGGCTGCTTTATGTGCTTCCTGACGACCAGCTTTACCACCCTGACGAATTGCTGCTTGCGCCTCAGTATTTAGCTCATCCTTTTTCATACTTTGCAGGATGTCTAAAATTTCGATGTCGCTTAACGCCTGAGGAGATTGATCAGTCATAAACTGTCCTTAAAAAATAAATCTTGAATGGACTATTTTCGCATAATTCGACGCTAAAAAATCAAAATCTTCATGATTAAAACAGCGCTACGTTCTGAAACTGCATTTCTTCTGCGATTTTGCGCCAAATCGACTATAGTGCTTCATCTAAATATTAAATTAATCTTAGGATGATGCCCACTAGACAAGTGACGCTGTTGTTACAGCAGCTTAAACGACAGTATCCGGCTGCATTTAAAGGAAATTACCTGTTCTATAGCCAGATCAAAATTCGAGGAATCTGGGATAAAGCCAAGTCTTTTATTCCATGGACTTTGGCCGCCATGATTTTTATTCCCCTCAGTTTGATGTCACGAGATCTGCTAGAGCATGCTTTTATGCAAATCAGCGAATTTCAGGCACAGAGTTATGCCATTTTAGGCATTCTGTTGTTCCTGATGTTGAGTCTTACCTTGATTTTGCAACAGATTCAACATTCTTCTTATTCATTGTACCAGTCATTGCGTCACACTCCGATCAAAATGGCTATTGTGATTCTTTTGCTAGCCTTAAATTTACTGTTTATGAAAAGCAGTTTGCTGATGTGGGCTCTCTTCTTCTTTGGTGTGAGCTTTGGCTTTGTACGCTTTTATCGGGAGAATTTATTCCGAACAAATAGCCAGAATGCTGAACATTACCAGCTGCAACAATTACGTAAAATCTGCTTCTGGGCTTATAAACAGACCTGTCTGATCCGACTAAAATTACGTTTTTATTCAAGCCATGATCCTCGGCATGCCGAACTAAAACAGCAATTAAATCACTATGCCGGGTTATATACGCGACTGCTGAAATATGAGCATCAATATTGCAAAACCATCAAGTATCTGGACATCGATAGTTATCTGAAAGATAACTCATAGTAATATCAATCACTCTTAATTCTCTCTATTAAATATCTACAACTCTTCATTAAGAGAACAGGTAGATAGACCTAGTTTGTAGATAAGAAGTGATGGAATTGCTTGAAAAGAAAGCGATCATTTAGAAATTTGCTTGCCAAGCTTTATTTCGTCCTCTATTATTGCGCACATGCCCGAGTGGTGAAATCGGTAGACACAGGGGATTTAAAATCCCCCGCCCACAAAGCGTGCCAGTTCGAGTCTGGCCTCGGGCACCATTTTAATTTTTATTAAAATGGTGCAATAAAAAACCCAGCATTGTGCTGGTTTTTTTGTGCCTGAATTTTATATTTTTTAGCGCGAAATCCCCCATGTCAGAATTAAAACACTTCGATCTCGCCACATTACAATTACGTCATCCAGACGCTTTTTTCCTGAAGTTGCATTATAGCCGCTTTAAATTTAATGCCCTGCAAAATATCCAGTTTGTTATCGCGATTAATTTACTGTCCCTTCTGGTCTGTGTAGCCTGTAGTATCAGCTCTGTATTTCTGGAATATTATTTTTTCAAAAATGCCACGATTGCCTTTAATGTCACCTTAATTATGCTGATGGCACTACTGTATCCTTATATTTGTTATGCGCAATATCAGGCACAGTACAGCTCCAAAGCCTATGGTCAGCGTTTGCAACATTGCCTCTATCTGCAAATTCTAATTTTTCTATGTTTGCTGCTTAACCTTTATCTGGTTCATTCGGATGTGCTAGTCATTATCAGCATGATTTTTTTAGCGATTTCCTCCTTTGGGGTGGTCATCCTAGAACCTTTATTTAAAAGCTCCTGTAGCGCAATTGATCAGATCAAATTGCAGAAACTCCGGCAACTGGCTTTTTGGGCTTATCAACAATCCAGATCAAAAACACCACAACCAATTCAAGGTCAGTCAGATCTGCAAGCTTATTACCAGAATCTGTATCAGCAATGCATGAATGAAGAGCAACTATTATTAGGCTCGATTCGCTTTAATAGCTTTAAAGAGTATTTCAATAGATAATAAAAAACCCTGCAGCTGCAGGGTTTTCTTAAATCACCATTCACGATTGGTAATCAGTTCTTCCATTTCAATCTCGAACAGACCATGCTCTTGCACCACCATCATCATGGCTTCGGCAATATAATCTGCAGCGCTATCATCCAGAGATGAATCCAGATCTTCAAACTGAGGTTTCATGACATTAATATCAGCCACAGTCAGATTGGCAAGCTGGTAAATTTCTTGATCTGACAAACCTGATTTAGCGACTTTTTGGGCAAAACGTTCGATGTGCTGCTTGATTTCAGCAACCAGAATATCGGGATAATATTCATCATCGAACATGGGGAGAAGTAAATCTGCAAACATTACAGGCACTCTAAAGGATGACTATCTAATCTAAGCGTGCCTATATAGCATATTGTTGCTTAAAAGCCAAACAACATTGCCAATGTAGGGATTTCCCAGCCTCGCTTTCTAAGCCATTTGCATGGCTTGCCAGACTTTAATCGCATCGGCTGTAGCCTTAACATCATGTGCCCGTACCATGCAGGCACCTTGCTGAATACTCAGTAAATGTGCTGTTGCAGAGCCTACTGCCCGCTCTTGCGGTACTGCACCATCTAGAACTGTCCCGATAAAGCGTTTACGAGATAAAGCAGACAGAATCGGATAGCCCATTTCTGTCAGTTTATAAAATTCGTTCAGCAGCTGTAAATTTTGCTGGGCATTTTTAGCGAAACCAAAACCCGGATCAATCATGATATTTTCCGCTTTTACTCCCACATCCAAGGCATCCTGAACGCGTTGGGATAACTCGCGAATCACATCAACAGTAACATCCTCATATTGATCCAGATTGTTCATTGTGGTTGGTTCACCGCGCATATGCATGATGATCACTGGAATATTCAGCTCTGCTGCGGTCTGCAATGCATTCGGCCGAGTCAAAGCACGAACATCATTCCAGATATGTGCTCCGGCCTGAACCGCTGCACGAATCACTTCAGGTTGCGACGTATCAATCGAAAGAATGACCTTATGTTTGGATAAAGCTTCAACGACAGGCACCACGCGGTGAATTTCTTCCTCCACTTCCACTGCTGCTGCACCTGGACGGGTTGATTCACCACCAATATCAATTACGGTCGCGCCTTCGGCCATCATTTCCAGTGCGCGGGCGACTGCATCTTCTTTTTGATTATGCCGGCCACCATCACTAAAAGAGTCCGGGGTGACATTGAGAATCCCCATTACATGCGGCTGGGATAAGTCCAATTTTAAATCACCAAATGTCCATACATGTGGTAACAAAGGCATCAGCTGCATGATTCAATACTCATTTCACAATAACCCCAATATTGTCTTATGGATAGTTAATTAAAGCAAAGATGAATATAACCAATACTTAAATTTTAAAGCAGGTTTTATTTGAATAATGCATAAGTTGGCATTACGGTCATTCTTTCATCTGCAGCCATTCACTTTCTAATATGCTGTAGATATTTGCTATCTTAAATAGTTGAATAATCTCATTCTCATAGTTTATTTTGATGTTATATCGTTTATAGCAAAATCATTTATTAACCCGTGGCTCAAATGGCTGCAATAAAAAACCACCCGAAGGTGGTTTTTTATTAAGCTTAATTGGCTGGCAATGGTGGAGGTGTCAACGGGCCATCATTTGGTGTTACGTCAATCACAGGATTTTCTGCAACATAAACTTTTGGGGGTTGAGGTTCACGACCTTCCATAATGTCACGGATTTGATCCCGATCAATGGTTTCCCATTCCATTAAAGCTTTCACCATCGCATGGGCAACATCTTTTTTACTTTCCAGGATATTGCGTGCGACTTTATATTGTTCATCCAGAATTCGACGAATTTCACGATCAACTTCTAGTTGTGTGGTTTCCGAAATACTGCGGCTGCCAATACTGCCCATAAATGATTGCTGTGCATCTTCTTCATAGACCATGACTCCTAATTTGTCAGACATACCGTATTTGGTCACCATCGCACGTGCCATTTTGGTTGCACGTTCAAAGTCATTGGAAGCGCCTGTTGACATCTGGTTAATAAAGACTTCTTCAGCAATACGACCACCAAACAAAATAGAAATTTCATTCAGCATTTTATCTTTGTAATGGCTGGTTTGGTCAAATTCAGGCAGCTGCCAGGTAACACCTAAAGCCCAACCACGTGGCATGATCGTTACTTTATGCACAGGATCTGTACCTGGTAAACTTTCAGCAACAATTGCATGGCCTGCTTCATGATAAGCCGTCGCTCGACGCTCTTCCTCACGAAGGACCATCGACTTACGTTCAGGACCCATATACAACTTGTCTTTTGCATCTTCAAAGTCATGCATATCGACAGTGTTTTTGTTACGGCGTGCAGCAAACAAAGCAGCTTCGTTCACCAGATTGGCCAATTGGGCGCCGGAGAAGCCTGGTGTACCACGTGCAAGCACTTTAACATCCACACCTGTCACTGAAGGCAATTTTTTCAAATGTACATTCAGAATTTGCTCACGACCCTTGATATCTGGCAAGCCAACAACAACCTGACGGTCAAAACGGCCTGGACGAAGTAAAGCTTTATCCAGTACATCTGCACGGTTGGTTGCAGCAATAACGATAATACCTTCATTACCTTCGAAGCCGTCCATTTCTACCAGCATCTGGTTGAGGGTCTGTTCACGTTCATCGTGACCACCACCCGTACCTGAACCACGATGACGACCGACAGCATCAATCTCATCAATAAAGATGATACATGGTGCATGGCGTTTTGCCTGTTCGAACATATCACGTACACGTGATGCACCGACACCGACAAACATTTCAACGAAGTCGGAACCTGAAATACTAAAGAATGGAACTTTAGCTTCACCTGCAATGGCTTTAGCAAGTAGAGTCTTACCTGTACCTGGAGGCCCCACCATTAACACACCGCGTGGAATACTTGCACCCAGACGTTTAAATTTGGTTGGATCTTTGAGGAAATCTACGATTTCAACCACTTCCTGCTTGGCTTCATCACAACCAGCTACATCGGTAAAAGTGACTTTAATCTGGTCTTCAGACAGCATTTTGGCTTTAGATTTACCAAAACTCATTGGGCCGTTTTTACCACCTGCACCGCCACCCATGTTGCGCATAAAGAACATGAATAACAAAATGATTAAAAGTACAGGGAAACTTGCAATAAGCAACTGCATGAGCAAGCCTTGACGCTGTGGTGCTTCACCTTCGACCACAACATTATTTTTAATGAGGCTTGGCATCAGCTCAGGATCCTGAACTGCCGGACGAATACTTTCAAACTCTGAACCGTTTGTTTTTTCGCCACGGATTCTTTCGCCGTCAATCACAACTTGTTTAATTTGGCCAGCATTGACCGCGGCAACAAACTCTGAGTAGTTCATTGTAGTCGGTTGATTGCGGTCACTGACGTTGCTGAAGATTAACACCAGCACACCCAGTATCACGAGCCACAATACGGCATTCTTAAAAAGATCGCTCAAAGCTTTATTCCCATTCCAATCTAATTTGATCATGCCCTGTTCAGGGTGACCTTAATACTTAAGCTGTAAATCAACTTACAATTATATGAAAACGTACAAAATGCACAATTTTTAACGACTTGGCAAGTAGACTTATTTTAAAGCCTTCTTACGTCCCTGCCCGATCAGGAAAACTTCCTTGGAGCGAGCACGTGATGCCAAAGGTTTAGATGTTTTAAGAACATCAAAACTATCAACCACTTGCTTACGAAATTCGTCAAAACCTGAGCCTTGGAAAACTTTTACCACAAATTGACCTTTGGGGCCTAACACCTTATTGGCAAAATCCAGTGCAAGTTCACACAAGTAAATCTGACGCGGTTGATCTACAGCCTTATTACCTGATGTATTGGGGGCCATATCTGAAATTACAACGTCTACAGTACGACCATCTAAAATTTCTAACAGTTTCTGGAAGACTTCTTCCTCCCGAAAGTCGCCCTGCAAGAACGTTACATCCGGTAATGCATCCATTGGTAAAATATCAGATGCAATCAATAAACCCTTATCACCGACTAACTTACCGGCAATTTGCGACCAACTGCCGGGTGCTGCACCCAAGTCAACCACAGTCATGCCCGGTTTGATGATTTTGTACTTTTCTTGCATCTCTAAGAGCTTATATGCTGCACGCGCACGATAGCCTTCCTTCTGTGCTTTTTTCACATAAGGATCGTCTAAATGCTCTCTCATCCAATCACGACTACTTTTAGATAACTTTTGGTTGGTAATGCGTGTAGCCATAACTCTCTAAATAAAAAAACGTCTAATTATTAATTGTACGTGAAAAAGACATATTTTGCAGTATACATGTGTATCTAAATCTAGGAGTTTTGCTCCTTATCAGGAGATATGCGCAGTGATTATTTCCTGATAATTTAAAGCGTTTGTTTTTTGATTTTGCTATACTAAGCCGTTTTAAAATTCAGGTTATCTCTCATGGCGTCTTTATCTATTCAGGAACGTAAGCGTTTACGTCAAATCGGACATGCTTTAAACCCGGTGGTTATGCTGGGTGACAAAGGCCTGACTGAAAATGTTATCGAAGAATTGGCGCGTGCTTTAAACGACCACGAACTGATTAAAGTAAAAATCGTGGCCGAAGATCGCGAAGCACGTTCAGCACTGATTACTGAAATTGCAGAAGCAACTGGCGCTGAGGTGGTTCAAACTATTGGTAAGATTGCACTGCTTTACAAGAAAGCTGCAAAACAAAACCAAAAATTGTCCAACCTTGTCCGTTTCGCTCATCTTTCAAACTAAGTACAGGACTTATGGCAAGTTACGAACTTAGCGCATTTGATCGCCGTTTTCAGGCCATCTCTCTGGTTGCCGCCATTGAACAGCAAGGCCCATGCAGTTTAAATGTGGGCTTCTGGATTCGTGATCCCAATCAGTACATCCTGTGGCCCGACATGGTGACGGCTCATCCTCGTCAGGATTTCCTGTGGGAACAGACCTGCTTCGAAATTTTTATTGGGGTTCAGGGTGAAGATTTTTATCGTGAGATTAATCTCTCCCCTTCTCAGGCCTGGCAGGCTTATCAATTTGAAGAATACCGTTATCCTGAAGATATGCCACCGCAGGCTGCGAATGATATTGAGTTGAATCAGCTCAAACGTACGCATTATGGTCTCAATGTCAGTCTGGATCTGACTGATTTTATGGCAACCCATAAACTGAAATGGGAAAACTTGTTCCTGGGTTTATCTGCTGTTCTAAAAACCTCGCAAGGTGATCAGTTCTATGCCATGCAGCATAGTAGCCCTCAGGCAGATTTTCATAATAAACGCGACTGGCTGCACATATTTTAAACAGGTTGATGCCAGATGTTAGCTATTTAAACGGGTAACAGGCGAATAAAACGTGAGACTTGAAGTCTCACGTTTTTTGTTTAAAACAATAAAATCATATTGATCGTGTATTTCATTATTATGGAGTTTAGATCATTTCCCGTGTACATGTTTTAATGATGCAGATGATGCTGTTCCTGAATAGATTTCACGGCAGCAAAGAGTATAAAAGCAAAAGTAATGATCATTAGAAGAATGCTCCCAAACACTGGTCCGAGTATTCCAAGACATAACAGGATTACACCCAGATAAAGTATGCGCCTCAATCCGCTTTCCAGATTCAGCAGCATGATCAATATCAGTAAAATAAGTACACCTATAAAATAATGCTGTGGCATCGTGACCCCCTCTAATTGTTATTGTGAGTCCGTTTTGCTGCATAAAGACAAAGGAGAACATATCATTGTTCTCCTTTTTAAATAGCGGCCTTTCAGCGCAGCCTAACTTTTCAGCTCAGGACTTTTGTATGAGCTTTCCGTCTTCATGACGGGTTTAACTTTTTTCAATACTTCAATGGTACTGTCTTTAGAACGTTTAAACGTACCAGTCAAATGCTCTTTATGCTTGGTCGAAATCTGACTGACATCTTCTTTCAGCTCTTTACCCAGATTGGACAGGTCTTCAATGACCGCGCTGAATTCTGTCTTGATAAAGCTTTTTAATTCAGTTAATTCTTTCTGCGAACCGAAAATCTGCTCTTTTAAAGTATCAATACGCTGCAACACTTCCTGCTTTAATTGACGCAATTGTTCCTGCACAGTATCAGTTAACTGCTTCGCTTCGACCTCAAGCTTTTCTTTACTTTCTTCGATGGTTTCAATTGCCTGATCTTTAGCCTCAACCGCCACTTTTTCAAGCTTTTCGGCAGTTTCACTGACTACGCTTGGGGTAACTTTTTTAGATGTAGTAGATTTCGGGGCTGTAGTCATTTGTCTTATTCCTATTGTTATGTTGACTTAAGCTATATTAGTAGATCTGATAAAAATTAAGATTTGATTTGTCTGACAATTATTAATTGCTTACATTTTTTCACATTGTCTACAAAACAGACTTCCATGCAAAAAGCAAGCCCTTTATCTCATACTTTCGCTGCAAAGCCATTGGACTTCAAGGGTCATTCTGCGTATAATGCCGTGTTAAGTTCAAGCGAGCAGACATAGGAGGGTTGGTTAAAAAAATAGCCTTCCTTTTTTTTCGTCTTCTCGCTTTTTTACAGCCTAAATTTCAGGAGCTTTGGTTTGAGCACCCCAGCAATTTTAGCCCTAGCCGACGGAACTATCTTTAAAGGTACTTCGATTGGCGCACCGGGTAGTACGACTGGCGAAGTCGTTTTCAACACTGCCATGACTGGCTATCAAGAAATTTTGACTGATCCAAGTTATGCACAGCAACTTGTAACTTTAACTTACCCACATATCGGTAACACGGGTTGCAATGAAGAAGACACAGAATCAGGTCGTATTCATAAAGTATGGGCGAACGGTTTAATTATCCGTGACCTTCCTTTATTACACAGTAACTTCCGTGCTGAACAATCACTAGGTGAATATTTAGTACAGCACAATGTAGTTGCCATTGCTGACATCGACACGCGACGATTAACACGTATCTTACGTGATAAAGGTGCACAAAACGGCTGTATCCTTGCAGGCGAAAACATCACTGAAGAAGAAGCACTCGAAAAAGCACGCGCATTCGGTGGTTTGAATGGTTTAGACCTTGCAAAAGAATGTTGTGATCCTGACGGCTTCGAGTGGACTGAAGGTTCTTGGACTCTTGGAAAAGGCTTCTCCCAACCTGAACTTAAATTTCATGTTGTTGCATACGATTACGGTGTCAAAACCAACATCTTACGTATGCTCGCAGACCGCGGTTGTAAATTGACTGTTGTGCCTGCGCAAACTCCTGCTGCTGACGTACTTGCACTGAATCCAGATGGCGTGTTCTTATCGAACGGCCCTGGCGATCCGGCTGCATGTGACTACGCAATTGAAGCTGTAAAAACAATTGTAGAAGATGCCCGCAACGTACCTGTATTTGGTATCTGCCTGGGTCATCAAATTCTTGCGCTTGCAAGCGGTGCTCAGACTGTGAAAATGCCTCACGGTCACCACGGTGCCAACCATCCTGTACAGAACATCGAAACTGGTACAGTGATGATTACTTCACAAAACCATGGCTTTGCAGTGGATGCAGATACATTGCCTGCAAACCTTAAAGCGACGCACAAATCGCTGTTCGACCAAACCCTTCAAGGGATTCATCGTACAGACAAGCCTGCGTTCAGCTTCCAGGGTCACCCTGAAGCAAGCCCTGGTCCACATGACTGCGCACCATTGTTCGATCATTTCATCGAACTTATCGAAGCATCTAAGAAGTAATTAAGGAAGCATCATGGCTAAACGTACAGACATTAAAAGCATCTTAATTCTTGGTGCTGGTCCTATTGTGATTGGTCAGGCGTGTGAGTTTGACTATTCAGGCGCGCAAGCGTGTAAAGCTCTTCGTGAAGAAGGCTACCGTGTTATTTTGGTGAACTCTAACCCAGCAACCATTATGACCGACCCTGCAATGGCAGATGCAACGTATATCGAACCGATTACCTGGCAAACTGTTGCAGCGATCATTGAGAAAGAACGTCCAGACGCAGTTCTTCCTACTATGGGTGGTCAAACAGCATTGAACTGTGCCCTTGCCCTTGATGAGCACGGCATTTTAGAAAAATATAATGTTGAATTGATCGGTGCGACCAAAGAAGCAATCGAAAAAGCTGAAGACCGTAAACTGTTTGACCAGGCAATGCGTAAAATCGGTCTTGAATGTCCGAAAGCTGACATTGCCGAGTCAATGGAAGAAGCTTTAGAAATTCAAGCACGCTTCGGCTTCCCTGTGATTATCCGTCCATCATTCACCATGGGTGGTTCAGGCGGCGGTATTGCATACAACAAAGAAGAATTCATTGAAATCTGTGAACGCGGTTTCGATCTTTCTCCAACCAAACAGTTATTGATCGATGAATCATTAATTGGCTGGAAAGAATACGAAATGGAAGTTGTTCGTGACAAAAACGACAACTGTATCATTGTATGTACCATTGAAAACTTTGACCCAATGGGCGTGCATACAGGTGACTCAATCACTGTTGCTCCTGCTCAAACGCTTACAGATAAAGAATTCCAGTTACTACGTAACGCTTCTTTAGCTGTACTTCGTGAAATTGGTGTTGAAACAGGTGGTTCGAACGTTCAGTTCGGTATTAACCCGAAAGATGGCCGTATGGTTGTGATCGAGATGAACCCGCGTGTTTCTCGTTCATCTGCGCTTGCATCGAAAGCAACTGGTTTCCCGATTGCGAAAATCGCTGCAAAACTGGCTGTAGGTTACACGCTTGATGAGCTGAAAAATGACATCACTGGCGGTACAACACCTGCATCATTCGAACCTGCAATCGACTACGTTGTAACCAAGATTCCTCGTTTTAACTTCGAGAAATTCCCACAAGCTGATGCGACTTTAACTACACAGATGAAATCTGTCGGTGAAGTCATGGCGATTGGTCGTAACTTCCAGGAATCTGTACAAAAAGCCCTTCGTGGTCTTGAAGTGGGTGCTTCTGGTTTTGACGAAAAAATTGAAGTGGGTGCTGAAGGCGCGCGCGACAAAATCTTGCAAGAACTTAAAGTACCAGGTCCAGAGCGTATCTGGTATGTGGGCGACGCATTCCGTCACGGCTTTACTTTAGACGAAGTATTTGCTGCAACGAACATTGACCGCTGGTTCTTGATTCAAATCGAAGACATCATTAAAACTGAAAACCAGATCAAAACTTTAGGTTTTGGTGATTTAAATGCGGAGAATATCCGTAGCTTTAAACGTAAAGGTTTATCAGATCTTCGCATTGCGGACTTAATGGGTATTTCACAAAAACAATTCCGTAAACACCGTTGGAATCTGGGCGTAACGCCAGTTTACAAACGTGTCGATACATGTGCTGCAGAATTCGAATCTGATACAGCGTACATGTATTCAACTTACGATGAAGAGTGTGAAGCCAACCCTTCAACCCGTGACAAGATCATGGTGATTGGTGGCGGTCCTAACCGTATTGGTCAAGGGATCGAATTCGATTACTGCTGTGTACACGCGGCGCTTGCAATGCGTGAAGATGGTTATGAAACCATTATGGTGAACTGTAACCCTGAAACGGTGTCTACAGATTATGACACTTCAGATCGTTTGTACTTCGAACCAATTACGTTGGAAGATGTACTTGAAATCGTACGTATCGAGAAGCCTAAAGGCATTATCGTACAGTACGGTGGTCAAACACCATTGAAATTGGCGCGTGCTTTAGAAGAAGCTGGTGCACCAATCATTGGTACATCACCTGACGCGATTGACCGCGCAGAAGACCGTGAACGTTTCCAGCAAATGATTCAACGTCTGCAACTTCGTCAACCAAACAACAGCATCGTAAAATCTGCTGAAGAAGGTATGGCTGAAGCGTCTAAAGTTGGCTACCCGCTTGTAGTACGTCCTTCTTACGTCCTTGGTGGTCGCGCGATGGAAATCGTGTACAACGATGAAGAATTAAAACGCTACTTACGTGATGCGGTTCAAGCATCTAACGAAGCGCCTGTTCTTCTTGACCGCTTCCTGGATGACGCAATCGAAGTTGACGTAGACTGCGTATCTGACGGTAAAGACGTGGTGATCGGTGGTATCATGCAGCACATCGAACAAGCGGGTATTCACTCAGGTGACTCAGCATGTTCTATTCCTCCTTACTCTTTATCTAAAGAAGTACAGGACGAAATGCGTCGTCAAACCGTTGCTATGGCGAAAGAGCTAGGCGTAATCGGTTTGATGAACGTACAGTTTGCAGTGAAAGGCGATGACGTTTACATCCTGGAAGTGAACCCACGTGCATCACGTACAGTTCCATTCGTATCTAAATGTATCGGTGAATCGCTTGCAAAAGTGGCTGCACGTTGTATGGCAGGTCAATCTCTTGAGTCGCAAGGCTTTACATCAGAGATTATTCCTGAGCACTTCTCTGTCAAAGAAGCCGTGTTCCCGTTCAACAAATTCCCTGGTGTTGACCCAATCCTTGGCCCTGAGATGAAATCGACTGGCGAAGTGATGGGCGTTGGTAAAACATTTGGTGAAGCGTTCTATAAAGCTGTTTTAGGTGCAAACGAGCGTTTACCAGGTCTTCCAACTGAAGGCGAAGTAAAACACGCATTTATCTCTGTACGTGACTCAGATAAACCACGTGCTGCTGGCATTGCGAAACAATTAATTGACCTAGGCTTCAAGATTCTTGCGACTGATGGTACATTTAAAGTGATTAGCGAAGCTGGTCTGGAATGCGAACGTGTCAATAAAGTAACTGAAGGTCGTCCTAACATTGTGGACCGTATCAAAAACGGCGAAATCCACCTTGTGATTAACACGACTGAAGGCAAAAAGGCACAAGAAGACTCATTCTCGATCCGTCGTTCAGCGCTTCAAGGTAAAGTGTATAACACAACTACATTGAATGGTGCGGACGCTGTATGCCAAGCTTTAGCAATTAAATTGCCAATGGATGTATATCGTTTGCAAGACCTAACTAAAGGTTAATTCGCTTCCAAGAAGTCCCGCTACCTTCTTGGTGGCGGGCTTTTTTTTATTTATAGATTTTATATCTTTCAACTGACTTTTGAGGGACAACATGCAACGTTATCCTATGACACCTGAAGGCAAAATTGCCTTAGAGAAAGAATTACACCAACTGAAAACAGTTGATCGCCCACGTATCACCGCTTCGATTGCGGAAGCTCGTGAACACGGCGACTTAAAAGAAAATGCAGAATACCATGCAGCACGTGAACAGCAAGGTTTCTGTGAAGGCCGTATTCAGGACATCGAAGGCAAACTGGGTGCAGCTCAGGTGATCGATGTCAAAGAACTGGAACAGAATGGTCGTGTGGTTTTTGGTGTAACAGTCACGATTGAAAATCTGGATACTGAAGAACAGAAAACCTACAAAATTGTAGGCGATGACGAAGCAGACTTTAAGATTAACAAGATCTCTGTAAACTCGCCGATTGCACGTGGTCTTTTAGGTAAAAACGAAGGCGACGATGTGAAAATCAATACACCAAACGGTGAAGTTGAATACGAAATTGTGAAAGTTGAATATCTTTAAAATTTAAAGCTGTTTAATTTAAAGCCCCTCGATTGAGGGGTTTTTTGCAATTTATAGTATAAAATATAATCAGCAATATTACTAAAAAATAAAATGATCAAAATCATCTTCGTCAGCATCTCAACTATCTTATTCAGTACTCAAGTCTTCGCTAGAGGATACAGAGGTGATTCTAATGATTTCATTAATTTAATTATCGGATTTATTTTTGTAATTGGATCATTATTTTTTTATATATACTCTTATCTCTCATGGCAAGAAAGGCAGCAATGTAGCGAGAAACCCACATCTAAAGATGGTCTACTCCACTGGATTTTTATATTAATTGGGTATGCAATTATTGCCTTCTTCGCATCAATACCCATAACATTGATTGCTAAGTTTCTAATACAGACAGATGAAAAATTAACAATATTAACTTACACTTTTTTTATAATGTTCAGCCTCTTATTATTTCTCCGCAGAACATAAAAATTACTTAACTTCTCTTTATCGCAGTATATTTATATTTTCAATCTCCCCAAACCCCTCTTTACAAAAGAGGGGTTTAACTGCTGTATAATCCCACTACCCCATTAACATCGTTTTTCCATGTCTGAAAAGTTAATCAATTCCCCTGTCAATCATTGGTGTGAGTTCGAATTCATCTCCAAAACTGTGAAAAACCCCAACATCCACATCAAAGGCAATTACTCTTATTATTCAGCTTATTGGGATCAAGGCTTTGAACGTTGTGTCGTGCGCTATTTGCACGACAAACCCGCCACAGCAGAAAAACCTATTGATCAGCTCTTTATTGGCAATTTTGTCTGCTTTGGTGCGGAATGTGTGATTATGATGGGGGGCAATCAATTGCATCGTACCGACTGGATTTCAGCATTTCCGTTCGATACACGGGGTTTTGAGCTTGCGGGTGACACGATCATTGGTGATGGTTGCTGGATTGGTTCGCGTGCCATGATTATGCAAGGCGTAACCCTCGGTGAGGGTGCTGTGGTAGCTACGGGTGCAGTCGTGACCAAAGATGTACCCGCATATGCAGTAGTGGGTGGTGTACCTGCAAAGATTATCAAATACCGCTTTCCACAGGAAGATATACACAAACTGCTTTCTTTAAAAATCTATGACATTGATGAAAAGCAGTTTTTAAAAATCCGTGAACAATTACAAACAGATGACATTCAGCAACTGGCACTTTATTTAACATAGAGACCTTAAATACTGCTCAGTCCAATATCGATAACTAGAAAGTTTTGATACAGAGTGTGTAAAAATACCGCCAAAGTGTTCAATTATAATTAGAAAAGCCAAGTGCAGGATAGCGTATGCAAACAGCCAAAGTACTCGCCAGTACTGCAACCCATAAGATAGAAAGCTGGCAAAAACGCTCACCTTTTATCATTCTTATACTCGCCAGCATTGTGGGCGCTGCAACAGGTTTACTTGGCTCCCTTTTTCATATTTGCATTAATTATACCGTTAGCTACCGTGAACAGTTCTCACAGCATGTTGAGCATGCCTCACCCTATTTAAGCTATTTTTTAATTTTCTGCATCACTGCTGCTATGGGTGCGTTTGCCTATTATCTTGTACAAAGGTTTGCCCCTGAAACAGGAGGATCAGGAATTCCCGAAGTCGAAGGAGCACTACTCAATTTACGCCCAGTACGCTGGTGGCGTGTCATTCCTGTTAAATTTTTTGGTGGTTTAGGCGCATTAGGTAGCGGAATGGTCTTAGGACGTGAAGGACCTACTGTGCAAATAGGTGCCAATCTCGGAAAAATGACTGCCGACCTATGTAAAGTTAAAAATAATGAGTCTCTCCATACTCTCATTGCGACTGGTGCAGGTGCAGGTATTACTGCTGCATTTAATGCACCGCTGAGTGGCATCTTGTTTGTTATTGAAGAGATGCGGCCTGAATTTACTTATACCAAGGCCTCTATTAAAGCTGTTTTTGTTGGCTGTATTACTTCTTGCATGGTCTATCAGTTTATTATGGGGTCTAATCCCATTTTAGATATGGGGACTTTTTTGGCAGCCCCCTTAAAATCTGTCTGGATTTATATTTTTTTAGGTCTGTTTCTTGGCTTGATTGGTTCTTTATCCAATTCTCTTATTTTAACTTTACGTCGTATTCTGGGTTTGTTTTATCAAAAGAAACAATATTTCTTTCCTTTAACAGGTGCTGTGCTTGCAGGTACTTTTGGGGTTTTAAGCTTACTAAAACCTGAAATGACAGGGGGTGGTTTCGCTATTTTGCCAAATCTTGTAGATGGTATGACCATGTTCTATCCGCTTTTGATTCTTCTGTGTTTACGTTTTATTGCCACTATTTTATGTTTCGGTTCAGGTGCGCCTGGCGGTATTTTCGCACCGACAATTGCTTTAGGTGCAATTATAGGGGTGTTGTTTGGCATGATCGCACAGCCCGTTTTTCCTCAATATGATATTGAATTACTGAACTGTGCAGTGCTGGGGATGGCTGGTCTTTTTGCTGCCACAATTCGCGCCCCACTAACAGGTATCATGGTTGTTATGGAAATGACGGGAAGTTTTGTGCTCATTCTACCGCTGATTATTACCTGTCTGGCAGCAACATTTATGGCACAAACGTTAGGTGCAACGCCTATCTATAGTGCAATTTTAAATAGTACTTTAGCCAGTTCGAAAAATGAACCGGATCAGTCAAAAGAAAAATAAAGTTAACTTTGAAAATAGCTAACAATTCTCCCTTTTGGGCTGACACTATGATTAATAAAGCTCTATGACTTAGATGAAAAGCAGTTTTTAAAAATGCGTGAGCAGTTGCAAACGGATGATTTTAGATCACTGCTACATGCCTTTACTGCGCTTGAATAAAAGGGATTAACGCCAAACTCCGCTGTTTATATTCGTCGATTTTATTATTCTTAAGCCAGTTTATATTCAAATAACTTAAACGCCATTCATAATAAGCCAATCCTACATCTCTATAGCTGATCTTAAGTACGGTCTCCTTCTGATCATCACAATAATTATTCTTTTTATCTTTCATATCTTTGTAGCAGGAAAGTCGATTCTGGTATTCGTAAAAAGGTAAATGCTCGAAGACCAGTTTTGTCTTTCCTTTTGGAAGTAATTGAATAAACTGTGCATTCTGTTCACCTGCATCATTTGAAACCCAGCCATGAATTAAGGCAATAGCATAACTATGCCGATTGAGTGGGTATAAGGCAGGATATATAAATTCTATACCACTCTTATCCTCTTTAAGCGCATAAACCTGTTGATACGTGGTTAGATCCCAATAATCAATGATTTGATATTTTCCAAGATTTTTTGAAAGCTGAATAATTTGTAAATTTTCATCAATTAAATAATATTTTTCAGCTTCAGCAATTTTAACTACCCAAAGTTTTGCATCACTCTCATCACAACTAAATTTTACTTTTTGACAAATTGATCTTATTTCTGCTTTGGAAATATTTTTTTCTTTAAAAGGAAGTGACTTAATTGAATCTGCAGCAAAAACAGGTAAAGCAATAAAGAAAATCAGAGTTGATAGTATTAAATTTTTAATCATCATACATATTCTTGTTATTTGTTTTATTTTAACTATTGTAGTGCTTTTCAGATTTTCCACCAACATCATCATCAAATATCAGACATAAAAAAACCCACTCAATCGGAGTGGGTTTTTTCAGAATATGGTGGCTATGACGGGACTTGAACCTGTGACCCCCGCATTATGAGTGCGGTGCTCTAACCAACTGAGCTACATAGCCTTAAACTGTGCGCGCATTATGGGATTTTCTTTAAAGAGCGTCAACCCCATATTGTGCTGTTTGATCAAAATTTGTTGAAGTGAGCCGATAAGCCGGGTTCTGTCGTGAACGATCATTCCTCTAGGCGCACAATCACTCATGCGCTCAAGCGACCTACCCGAATCCAGCATGGGCCATGCCTAATGGATTCCTATTTGGTCTTGCTTCCGGTGGGGTTTACCTCGCCATGAACTGTTACCAGCCATGCGGTGCGCTCTTACCGCACCCTTTCACCCTTACCTCCGATTCCGATTGCTCGAAAACATAATGAAGGCGGTCTTCTCTCTGCTGCACTTGCCGTCGGTTTGCACCGCCCAGGCGTTACCTGGCACCTTGCCCTATGAAGCCCGGACTTTCCTCCCCTGCTTCAATCACGGAGATCTCCACAGCAGCGATCGTCTGGCTCACTTCGAGCGGCATAGTACCAAATATCGCAACTAATTGCTTGATGTTTTTTGAGCAGTCAGTTTTTCATACTTGGCTTGCAGCTGTTCCTGCGTTTCCGCATGGTTCGGATCCAGTGGAATACAATCCACCGGACAGAACAGCTGACACTGCGGTTGATCATGATGTCCGACGCACTCTGTACATAAATCTGGATGAATCTCATAAATGAGTTCACCCATATAAATGGCCTCATTCGGGCATACAGGTTCACAGACATCACAATTAATACATTCATCGGTGATATATAAAGACACGCTACCAACCTTGTTGAAGTTTACGCTCGAAGGCAGCAACCACGTTTGGTGGTACAAACTTGGTCACATCACCTCTTAATCGAGCAATTTCACGCACCAAAGTGGATGAAATAAAAGAATATTGCTCTGAAGGAGTTAAAAATACCGCTTCAAAGTGGGAGTCAAGCTGACGGTTCATATTGGCCAGCTGAAATTCATACTCGAAATCGGACACTGCACGCAAACCACGCAGTACAGCCGTCGCTTTTTGTTCACGAAAGAAATTGACCAGCAAACCATCAAAACCTACAAATTCAACATTGTCCAAATGACTCAATGACTCTTGGGCCAGCTCAACTCGCTCTTCCAGACTAAATACCGGATTTTTATGATGACCGATGGCAATCGCCACAACGACCTCATCAAACATTCGCGCTGCGCGGGTTACCAAATCAATATGTCCATTGGTAATTGGATCAAAAGTCCCCGGATAAATCACACGAGTTTTAGACATCCATTTGTACTCTGTTTGTTATGTAGAATCTTATTTTAGCAAAAACTTGTTTTTTTGGTGAATAATCCTCATTAATTTAAAAAACTTCACCTTATTTCTAGTTGCGGTACAATAGCAGCACGTTTGGAAGTATCAGATTATGGCGAAAGCATCTATTGTAGTAAAAAAAAATAATGGCGGTACCATTGCACTGAATAAACGTGCCCGCCACGATTATTTTATTGAAGAGAAATTTGAAGCGGGGCTTTCATTAAAAGGCTGGGAAGTCAAATCAATGCGTGCCGGTCGTATGACCATTGTAGAAAGCTATATTACCTTTAAAAATGGTGAAGCTTTCCTGTTTGGTGCGCAAGTTCAGCCTTTGCTGAGTGCTTCAACACACGTGGTGCCTGAAGCGACCCGTACCCGAAAACTGTTGTTGAATCGCCGTGAAATTGAAAAGCTGATGGGCGCGATTAACCAGAAAGGTTATTCCTGCGTGCCACTGGCCTGTTACTGGAAAGGCCCGCATGCCAAGCTGGAAATTGCCCTGGTCAAAGGTAAGCAGCTCCATGACAAACGTGCCACTGAAAAAGACCGTGACTGGCAACGTGATAAAGCGCGAATTTTCCATAAATAATGGATTAAAAGTTGCATATAAAAAAACCTCCGCATTTGGAGGTTTTTTTTATGATTTTAAGTATGACTATTTAGTCGCGCAAGCGTCAGGGCAATATACTCACCAAACCAGAATGCAGTTTTTAAATCACCTTCAGGCGGGGTCAACTCTACTGGCGCATTATCCGACTGGGTCATTAAACCCAAAAAGCTCGACATCCGGTTCAGATCCGTGACGGCACGTCCTGTCGGCATTAATGGCAAGCCACTCCACAACATGCCATGCTGCATGGCGAACAGGTTGATCTGCTGCAATACTGCCAACTTGTCGCCACTGAGTCCGCCACCATTGGTAAAGGCTGCTGCCAGCTTACCCTGCCAGCTACGTGCCAGCCAGCGCTTGGAAGACTGTTCCATAAACAGCTTCATGGCAGCTGTCAGGCTACCCATATAGGTTGGACAGCCAAAGATAATCGCATCGGCAGCGTCCAGCACCTCCCAGTCTATATGTTCGACATTCATCATATGTACCTGAACACCGGTTTCCCGTGCACCATCGGCAATAAAATTTGCCACTTTAGCCGTGTGTCCATAAGGACTGTGATAAACAATCGCAACAGATTTGGAAGATAGGGACATAACACTCAAAAGCCAAAAAATTCAGTTAAGTTTAACATTTTCATGTCATAAACACGAATGTCGCCATACGCCCGGTTTTAGCTTCGCGGCGATAAGAGAAATATTCATCCGCCTGACGATAAGAACACTGATCCCCACCCAATACGGTATTTATGCCGTGTTGCTGCAAGATATAACGCGCAATCGCATACAGGTCAGCATAATATTTACCAGCCTGTCCACCGGGCTGAAACGCACTGTCCAGTTCAGGATATTTCTCACAAAAAGCTGCTTTTACTTCAGCACCAATTTCAAAACAAGGTTGACTAATGGCTGCACCGAGCCACGCCCAAGTCGGCGGAGTCTGCATGGCTGCAAGGGTATTTTCGATAATACCTCCTGCGAGTCCCCGCCAGCCGGCATGCAAGTTCGCAACTTCCATACCTTCCGCATTGCCTAATACAACTGGCAAACAGTCTGCAGTCATCATCATCAGAGCATGCTGTTTACGCTGCGTCACCAGACCATCTCCTACCAGTGCCTCAAAAGGCATCTGCTCATTAATCGTATGACAGATGGTGCTATGCGTCTGGGTCATCCAGGTAATTTTATCTACGCCAAAGGCAGCGAAATCCTGCAGTAAAGCCATACGATGCTGTTGTACCCGTTGCGCATCATCCTGCACATGCAAGGCCAGATTAAAACCTGCAAGTTCAGGCTGTGTAGATGGCTGCACTTTCGCATGATAAACACGGGTCTGACCCACATACACACCTGGTGGAAGTCCTGGTACAAATTGCATCTCGATTCCTTGCTTTGACGCGAGCTAAATAAAAAGATTAATAGGCTTTGTTTTCGGTACGCAGCACTTCCACCAGATTGGCAAAGTCTTCCGGCCACGGTGCTTCAAAGGTCATTTCTTCTTTGGTACGCGGATGTTTCAGTCCCAGTTGCACGGCATGTAAAGCCTGACGCTTAAAGCCACGTAAAGTATCATCTAGCAATTGCGATGCGCCTGCAGGCATACGGACACGCGGCATATATACCTGATCACCCACCAGGCCATAGCCGATATAGCTAAAATGCACACGAATCTGATGGGTACGTCCGGTTTCCAGACGTGCCTGAACACGGGTGAAGTGCTGGAACCGCTCTTTAACATTGTAATGGGTTACTGCATCCTTGCCGCCTGGCAGAACTGCCATTTTTACACGATCCACCGGATGGCGTTTGATCGGCTCATCAATGGTGCCGCCAGCAATAATGTTGCCGTAAACCACCAGATCATAGAGACGATACACCGATTTCTTCTCAAGCTGTTTGCTTAAGGCAAACTGTGCTTCCAGATTTTTAGCAACCACCAATAAACCGCTGGTATCTTTATCGATACGATGTACCAGACCTGCTCGCGCCAGCTCAGAAGATTTTGGATAGTGGTGTAATAAAGCATTCACCAAGGTGCCCGAGGTATTGCCGGCACCCGGATGTACCACCATACCGACTGGTTTGTTGATGACGATAATATCTTCGTCTTCATAGATGATATCCAGTGGAATGTCTTCCGGCAGGCTGCGCGTTTGCGCTTCAAGCTCGACATTTAAGGTCAGGATTTCGAAACCATCACTTTTAAATTTAGGCTTGACCGGTTGGCCATTCACCAATAAATTACCTTCTTTGATCCATTGCTTTAATTTTTCTCGGGAAAAATCGCTCCAGACCATCGCTGCAATCTGGTCGATTCGTTGCCCGATATAAGTTTCATCCAGTTGAAATTGCAACGATAAACGTGTTGCAGTTGCTTCTGAAGTATGGTTATCTGCATCCTCAGAATCTTCAAGTAAATTGAAATCAGTATCAGGGATATTAGAATTGGAAGATTGTGCTTGACTCATTTGCTCATTCAGACAAAAGTGGTTTAATAGTGCAATTGTAGCTCATTGCCCGTATTAACAGAGGAATTTTTATGTCGCTACCACATTATAAAATGACAATGCTTGCTGTGACATTAGGCATTGCATCGGCAATGGTAGGCTGTAGCAGTAATCCAACAAAAAAAGACGTCGTGGATAAAGGTCCGGAATCTAGCGAACAGGTTTATATTCAAAAAGCACAGAAAGCGCTAGATCGTAATCAATATACCGATGCAGCAAAACAGCTAGAAGCGCTGGAAACTTATTTCCCGACCAGTCAGTACGCTCCACAAGCCCAGCTTGAGCTGTTGTATGTAAAATTCCAGCAAAAAGAATATGAAGCTGCAGTTACACTGGCAGAGCGTTTTATCCGTCTGAACCCTCAACATCCAAATGTCGACTACGCCTACTATGTACGTGGTGTCGCCAACATGGAACAGAATTATAACGGTCTGATGCGTTATACCTCACTGAAACAGTCACACCGTGATGTCAGCTACCTGAAATTGGCTTACCAGAATTTTGTCGATTTCATTCGCCGTTACCCATCTAGCACGTATGCAGTGGATGCAGCACAGCGTATGAAGTTTATCGGTCAGGAACTGGCTGAGCATGAAATGAATGCAGCACGTTTCAATATCAAGCGTAAGGCTTATCTGGCAGCAGTTGAGCGTGGCTTGTGGGTAATCGAACATTATCCTCAAACTCCGCAGATTCCGGAAGCTTTGGCAACAGTTGCCTATGGCTATGACAAACTGGGCGATAAAGCCACTTCACAGCAATATATTGAAGTACTCAAACTGAACTATCCTGGCCTGGTCAATGCCAATGGTACGGTGAACCTGCGTGCAGCACGTAGTGAAGGCAGCTTCTTTAACCGCGCAACCTTGGGTATTTTTGGTAAAGAAGCCAAGACTGTAACGGATCCTTCTACCCAGTCTCCAGAATCACAGGCAGAAAAACGCAGCCTGACCAATCGTATGACGTTTGGTTTACTCGACCGTCCGAAAAATACAACAACCGAGCAAGCTGAACCGACTGCTGAATAAGCCAACTGTTACAGGTGCATTTTTGCAAAGGGCAAGTTATCATACTTGCCCTTTTGCATTTTCTGAGCAATGCTTGAACAAATTGTGCAAAAAGGTTATACCAAGTAATTCATTTATAGGATTGGAATAATCATCCGGCTCTTAATTTTCAATGATTTAACCCCTAAATAACGCAGCACGAGAAGCTCAGCAGACCATGGCCATTCCTCAACATACGATTGATCAGATTCTCGATCGCACCGATATTGTCGATGTGATTGGTCAATACGTGAAACTAAAAAAAACTGGCCGTACTTATTCGGGCTGCTGTCCGTTTCATCAGGAAAAATCACCGTCTTTTCACGTCTATCGCGATAAACAGTATTTTCACTGTTTTGGCTGTCAGGCTAATGGTAATGCCATCCGTTTTTTGATGGACATAGGCAGTCGTAATTTCGTCGAAGTGATGAAAGACCTGTCCAGTCAGACCGGAATCGAACTGCCTAAAGACAATACCGATTCCAATAAATTAAAATATAAACGTGAAGCAGCCAAACCTAAAATTGCGCCTGCTCAAGCTGTTCCACAAGCTCAGCCGCAACAAAATAATGCAGCAACAGAAAATAATACTGCTGCATCTACGGCGAGTTTTGACCCATTTGCAGAGTTTCAGGCAGCCGAACAGGATTTTTATGGTGACCCTTTTGCTTCTTTTGAACATCTGCCCATGGCGGAAGTTCAGCAAGATGGTAATCTCTATGATCTGCTGGAAAATATCGCGCAGTTCTATGAGCGCCAACTCCCAAATAGCTCAAGTGCTCAGCAATACTTCAAGCAGCGTGGTCTGACTGCAGAGACCATTGCTTATTGGCGCTTAGGCTATGCGCCTGAAGACTGGCAACATCTGGAAAAGGCCTTTCCTCAGGATATTGAGGGCTTAAAACTTTTAGGTCTGATTCGCACCAGCGACAGTGGCCGTGATTTTGACCTGCTGCGTGAGCGGGTTATTTTCCCGATCCGTGATACTAAGGGGCGCGTAGTCGGCTTTGGCGGCCGTGCCCTGAATGACGAGATCAAGCCGAAATATATCAACTCGCCAGATTCTGAAGTCTTCCATAAAAACCAGTTGCTGTACGGCCTCTATGAGGGCCGCAAACAGAAAGCCCAAGAATGGCTGATGGTCGAAGGCTATATGGATGTCATTGCGCTCCAGCAATATGGCATTCATGGCGCAGTAGCCACTTTAGGTACAGCCAGTAATACGGATCATCTGAATATTCTGTTCAAGCAGAGCAACCGGCTGACCATTGCCTTTGATGGGGACGCTGCCGGTCAAAAAGCAGCACGCCGTACTCTGGATATTGCCCTGCCCCTGCTGAATGATGGCCGAGAGCTGAAATTCTTTGTTTTGCCCGCTGACCATGACCCGGATTCATTGATCCGTCGTGAAGGGATAGAAAACTTCAGACGCTTGCTGGAACAGGCGCCGTTGATGTCGGACTTCGTGTTTGCCCATCTGACCCAAAATCAGGACATCACCACACCTGAAGGCAAGAGTCAGGTTATGGGTGAACTAAAAAATCTGACCGAGCTACTGCCCAAACACGGTTCCTTCCGTTATCTGCTGCAGCAATTTTTCCGGGAAAAACTGGGCTTTAACCGTAAATGGCAACCCAAGGTCAATACGGATGCATCCTTAAGCTTTAGTACCAAAATTGATGCCGAAGAATATGTAATTGCGATCTTGATGAATCACCCTTATCTGTATATTCATTTTGAACCGTTGCGCGCGCTGGTCTCTGAAGATCAGCTGCTGTTTAAAATTCTGAATATTCTGAATGTGATTTTTGATGACCTGCCGGATGACCCAGAACTGTCGATCTATTATGTGCTCGGTGCCTGTGCAGCCCATCATCATGAACTGCAGCATATTTTGCAGCATGCCAATGTCAGCGATTACACCTCATCGCCAGAACAGGCCGATAAGCTCGCGGCTGATTTTTCAACCAAGCTGCAATATCAGTGTTTAAAAAACAAGATTAAATCCAAGAAATTTAGCAGCATTGCTGAAATGAAAAACCTGAAAATGCAGATTTATGAGATTGATCGGAAACGCTCGATGACCCTGTTAGAAGACTGATTTTTCAAATTATTAATTCTTTTGAATCAAATGAAGTCAGACTAGATCACAGTATTATTTATAATTTTTTCAAATAATCAGGCTAGGTTTTATGTTGAAGTGCCAATCAGCAAAGAACCAAGCCTCTCATCATACTGATTAAAATGAATGCCTGGATTTACGACGTTTCGCAACCACATTGCCCAGTTCTTCCTGCAACAGCTCAAAATAGGCAGGATCTTCTGCTTTGGCCGCTTCACGCAGCACAATAGAAGTTGGATGCAACAGTTTTTGGGTTAAGCGATGTGAAAAATCAGCCAGTACCGTTTCCGCCTTTTCGCCCTTGGCAATTCGTTGCATTGCCAGTGTCAATTCTTCCTGACGTAATGTTTCCCCGTGGTCACGGTAAGCATGAATGGTCGCCCCGGCCTGTTTGACCTTTTGCTGGGTTATCAGTTCTGTAGCCAGCTGATTGACCATGATCTCGGCTTCAACCGCAGCCTGACGCCGCTGTGCCAGATTTTCCTCAATGAGACTTTGCAGGTCATCGACCCCATACAGATAAACCCCGTCCAGGCTTTCTACTTTGGCATCAATATCACGCGGTACGGCCAGATCGACCAGCAGCATCTGCTGGTAACGGCGTTTTTTCAGTGCAGCCTTCACATCGGCAAAATGGATCACCTGATGCAAACTGCCGGTACAACTGGAAATGACATCGGCACGATGCAGATTTTCTGCAAGCTGATCAAAATCTATAATTTCGACCTCAACCCGATGTGCAATTTCCTGTGCCAGAATATCCGCACGCTCGCGGGTACGGTTACAGATAATGATCTTGCCTACCCCCATCTCTGCGAGGTGTTTGGCCACCAGACTGTTCATTTCCCCGGCTGCCACGATCATAATGGTCAGCTTGTCAGGGTGACTAAATACTTGCAGAGCAAGTTGCGCCACCGCATATCCCATCGAGACGGCATGGCTGCCGACAGCCGTTTCCGAACGCACGCGTTTGGCGGCATAAAAGGCATATTCAAAAATCCGGTTGAGATCACGCGAAACTGTATGAGAGTCTTTGGCCAAAGAGAGGGCGGTTTTGACCTGTCCCAGAATTTGCGGTTCACCCAACATCAGTGAATCCAAACCACTGGCGACACGCATCAAGTGAGTTACTGCCTGCGCATTTTCGTAACGATAGACATGCTGCTGCAGTTGCTTGACATCCACCCCATTTTTTTGGGCGAGCCAGTTCAGCACCATGTCAGCGTTTTCTGACATGGCATAAACTTCGGTCCTGTTACATGTAGACACCACCACCATGTCATTCAGTTCAGGGTGCTGGCTTTGTTCGGCAAGAATGTCTCTTAACTTTTCAGGGTTAAAAGCCACCTGTTCCCGCAATTCTACAGAGGCAGTTTGATGGTTGACACCCAATGCAAAGAAAGACATATCAGGTCATCATTTCACTAAATTTATGCTATTGTGCAACATCGGTGTCATAAAAAGCATTACTTGGATCAAGAAAAAATTGCGTCAAACAATCAGCCGTATCAACGGCCCTACAATTAAGCAATATTCTACCACATTCCTACTGGTGGGTAGCATGGCTTCGACTGCGCATCTCTATGCAGTGGAAGCAGTTTACCATGCAAATCAAAATTATGATGCGATAAAACAAAGTATGATGGCCGAGTTTGCCATCGCTGCCCATGACATTCCCACTGCTTTGCACAACTATACGGTGCTGGCGATCAAGAGCAACTCCACTTCAGTCAAACAGCGTGCGTTAAATGTCGCACTAGAACATAATGACTTGCAGGCGGCCCTGGACATTTCCACACACTGGGTGGTACAAGAGCCGCAAGATGTCCCTGCCCTATTTTATTTATCGCATATTGCTTTAAAAGCGCATGAGTATGAACTGGCTGCAGAGACCTTGGAAAAAATCCTGCAAATTGATGATAGTGCCGATCTGGAAGAAATTCTGGCAGGAATTTCCCCCGAAGGAACAGAGGATCGTACTTATCTGATTCAGGCTTTAAGCACCACCAAGGCTCGGGACAATCCGTCTATTCTCGTCCTTGTGGCCGGACTGGAAGCACAAAATGGCCAGCTGAAACAGGCATTAAACACAATTAACCGTGCCTTGAAGAAACGTCCAAAGGCAACTGGTTATATTCTAATGAAGGCCAACCTGCTGAGCGCGTTAGGCGACGCCAATGCCACACGGGAATGGTATGCAAAATCCAGCCGCAAGCACCGCAATAATCTGGACGTACGTCTGGCTGAAGTCAAATATCTGGTCAAGCTGAATGAAGCTAGTTTGGCGCTGAAAAAACTGCAGGATATTCTAAAAAAATGGCCGACTGCTGAAGAAGCCCTGTTTATTGCCGGACTGACCAGCATTGATCTGGAAGAATACGAAAAGGCCGAAAAATATCTGGTCGAACTGCGTTATTCTGCACAGTATCAGAACGAAGCCTATTACTATCTGGCTGTCAATGCGGAACGCAAACAGCATTACGAAACGGCCAAAGCCTATTACCGTCTGGTCGATGGCAGTCTGTATACTGTATCACGTCGCAATATAATCTCAATTTTCGCCCAGCAGGATAAACTGCATGATGCACTGCGTTTCTTAACCCAGGAAAGAGTAAATTATCCGCAACATGCCAGCTTTCTCTATCTGGCCCAGGCGGATATCTTGACGCGTATGCAGAACAAAAAAGCTGCCATTCGCCTGCTGGAAGAAGCCAGTAAAAACCTGCCGGATGACCCTGAACTGGTTTACGCGCAAGTCCTGTTACTGGACCCGCACCAGGATCGTGTCAAGCTGGACGAACTACTCACCACTTTACTCAGCATTGAACCGAACAGTCCGACCTACCTGAATGCCTATGCCTATACTCTGGCGATGCAGAACCGCCGTCTGGAAGAAGCACGTCGCTATGTCGAACAGGCATTGGAATATGCACCCGAACAGGCATCAATTCTGGATACCTATGGTTATATCTGTTATTTACAGAATGACTTTGCCACGGCTGCGGACGTGTTATACAAAGCTTATCAGTTGAACCCGAATGTGAAGATTGGCGTGCGTTATGCTCGTTCGTTATACATGAAAGGTGATCTACAACAATTTCATCAAGTGTTACAACAATTACAACAAAATCATCCAAATGACCCAGAATTGAAACAACTTAATTCGCTATTGTTAGCACCACAAACCCAAACGAGTTAATTTATTTATGCGCAATTTGAGCCAATTGGGTTGCTGTGCCTTTGCAGCAACTGCCTTATTCTTGACTGGCTGTCAGCAGATGATCAATCCACAAAAGCCAGTGACGCCTTCTGTCCAGGCAGACAATCAATTCCAGCTGCAAGGTAAAATTGGTGTTCGCACTCCTCAACAGACTGGCAGTGCATTCTTTACCTGGGTACAACAGCAGGAAGAATTTGATATTGAGCTCAGCGGTATCTTAGGCGTGGGTAAAACCCAGATTTCTGGCACCCCGGGGCAAGTGACTTTAAACAGCGCAAAAACCGGTGTGATTCAAGCAGCCAGTGCCGAAGAATTACTGCAACGTGCAACCGGCTGGCAAGCACCGATCAGTTATTTAGTGGACTGGGTACAGGCCCGCCCTGCCACTCCCTCTGCAAAATTACAAAAAGACGACACGCAACGGATTAACCAGATTATCGAACAGGGCTGGACAGTCGATCTTAATTATAATGCGCAGGCCAGAATGCCAAACCGCTTGATTTTAAAGCAGTCACTTGAAAATGGCGCGGAAAACCGTATTACAATGATCATTGAAAACCGTTAATTGACCTGATTCCAGCCCATGATAATTCGTGTTCCTTCGCCTGCTAAACTGAATTTGTTCTTACATATTACCGGTCGCCGTGAAAATGGCTATCATGAACTACAAAGTATTTTTCAGCTGATTGACCTGTATGACTGGCTGGAGCTTGAACCAAGTGCCGATGATGCGATTCAGATTGAAGGTCTGGCCTCTGTCGATCTGGAACAGAATTTAATCTATCGGGCAATACAGTTGTTGAAGCCTTATGCCAAAACGCCTTGCGGGCTAAAGATCCGTCTGGAAAAAAACATTCCGATGGGTGCAGGTCTGGGTGGAGGGTCTTCCAATGCCGCGACGACCCTGATTGTGATAAACCAGCTCTGGCAGTGCGGTTTAAATGTTGAACAACTGGCAGAGCTTGGGGTCAAGCTAGGTGCAGATGTCCCGATATTTGTGCATGGTAAAAATGCCTGGGCTGAAGGCATTGGTGAACACTTAACATTCATAGACTTAGATCAAAAAAAATTCATTGTGTTAAAACCTGATTGTTTTATCAGCACTCAACTGCTTTTTTCGCAAAAAGCATTGACAAGAGACACGAAGAGCTCTAAATTTTGCGCCTATCAGGAAACGCCATCTGATTTTGGAAATAACTTTGAGCCACTGGCAAGAAGCTTATATCCTGAAGTCGATGAAGCAATGCAATATCTCGACCAGTTCGGAAAAGCAAAGCTTACAGGTACAGGTGCTTGTGTGTTTATTGAAGTCACTGAAAATCTGAATATCGAAGATATTCTTGCAAATGCACCATGTAAAGCTTACCTGGTCAACAGTTTACAAGAATCACCTTTAGTTCAGTTTAAAGTGTAGATAGGGGTATCGCCAAGTGGTAAGGCACCGGGTTTTGATCTCGGCATCCGTTGGTTCGAATCCAGCTACCCCTGCCAT
>NZ_JAYWYX010000013.1:0-96377 GCF_048147925.1 Acinetobacter sp. 226
GGGCCGTTAGCTCAGTTGGTAGAGCAGTGGACTTTTAATCCATTGGTCCCGCGTTCGAGTCGCGGACGGCCCACCATTCTTTTCCAAGAATGCCCTCTCAGATTTACCTCTTTATATTTTAATTATTAAATACGATTTCTACTCGTGTATTTCTGCATCCAGATTTTAAACTCACGTGTCCAACAGCTCATATTTATTGTATTAATTTAAATCTTCTTTGAACAACGTCTTAGACTGGATCGACCAACTTTATCTGACATTATGGTTCGACATGAAAGGAAGTATCTTTGACCAGTTCATAGGCTTTCGAAGGTGCCGGATAACCACGCTCAAATAATTCGCGGTTGGTTTTTTCCTTCTCACTGTAAATTTTTTCCAGATTCATAACCAGATGGTTCGAATCCTTAATCGTATAATAAAAACTCGCCCCTTCTTTACGGTTTATGACCAATTCAGTACGTTCCGGGTTGATCGACCAGCGATCCTTACGATAGGTGGTATTATGAGCTGTGCTGCTTCTCGTATTATCAATAAATACTTTGCCATACTGAAAAATACTACGGTGTACCGTACCATCCGGCAGTAAAGCCAAAATATATTCTGCCTTACCTTCTGTACAAGGTGCGAAACGCCCATCACAGTCAATTTCGGTATGATAGCGACCAATAAATGTTTTGGCATAATCAGGAACAGTGGTCGGATTTAGATCCGCCTCAACTGGAACAGCAGCCAGCCCTACAGCCTGAGTTAAGGATTTGGCACTGACTGCGACTACACCTGCGGTCGTATTGGCAGCAGAAACCTTGACCCCTTCTTCTTCTACAGCCTCTTGCTGATCTTCCTGTTCAGGCTTGACTTGATGCTGGTCACAGGCCTGAAAAATCACCACGCTCCCCAGTATCAGGCTACATTTAAGAAAATTGCTTGATGTAAAACGTGATATATCTACTTTCATTTTTTTTAACCGACCCAGACCTAAAACATGGCGAGTAAAAAACACACAGCAAAGCTGATGAACTTTACATAAGAGTTCAATAGAATTTTCTATATGTTAGTGACTCTTAGACCGGGTTTTAATCTTTCTTAACATTACTTAACGATTTTATTTGTAATCAGCACTTTAAAAAGTTCGATCTAACGCCATTTCTTTTAATAATATGGATCTATTTTCTGGATTCAAACCTATTTTATCAGGAGATTTTAATGGCCAATGTTGGTTTATATCGCTCTAACCGCTCAAACATGATTGCAGGTGTGATGGGCGGTATTGCTGAACGTTTTGGTTGGAACGCAAATTTATTACGTCTTATCTTTGTGCTAGTTTCAGTGATGAGTGCCGCTTTTCCGGGTATTCTGGTTTATCTGATACTTTGGTTAATCATGCCAAAACAACCGTACAGTATTGAACATGATGGCGCTTATCAGCCCCAAGGCTATCAAAATCCTGTACGCACCGTTAATCAGGATAAACGCGATTATTAAGGTGTATAGCAAGGTTTAACTAGCGTTCTTGACAGGTTTCATCGAAGAGCTTCCTCCTTTCACCCCAGTTAAATGGGATGAAATTTTGATGCCACGGTAATTTCCCCAAGTTATTGTGGCTTTTTTTTGCCTATATTTTTTGTTATTTCTTAGCTGTATTACAGCTTTTCACTTTCTTTCTCAGTTAAATTCACGATAAGTTCAATATTCTAATTTTTGAAATGGATTTCACATGACTCAGGCAGAATGGATGATGCTCTGGCTCTGTGCCGTAGCAGCCCTGCTCCATGGTTTAAGCGGCTTTGGCTTTCCCATGATGAGTACGGCTGTTCTGTCCAGTGCATATCCGCTTAGCATCGCGGTTACTCTTGTCATTCTGCCCTGCCTGCTGCTGAATCTGATCATGCTGAATGCCGATCCTGTGCATAGCATGTTGAATAGCATTGGCTATTATATAAAACGCTATTGGCCATTGATACTCTGTAGCCTGATCGGCAGTGTACTCGGGGTCAAGCTGTTACTTTGGCTAAATGAGGCTTATTTAAAACTGTTATTGGGTCTGGTGATTGTATTTTATGTCTTGGACCAGTTACGGACACGGCCATTGCAAGTTAGTCCACATATTTCCAGCATGCTCTGTTTTGGTTTACTGGCCGGCATCATTGGAGGTGCGACCAATGCCATGGCACCTTTTCTGATGATGTATCTGATGAGTTGCCAGCTGTCTAAAACAGATATTGTCATTATCAGCAATCTCAATTTCATTGCCGGTAAACTGATCCAGCTGGTTTTACTGTTTCCAATTCTGATCACACTGGAAACCCATCAACAGCATATTCTGATCGGGATCAGCCTATTCGCCCTTGCTGGTGTCTGGATCGGAGGCAAAATACGCCATCGTTTGTCTCAGCAGCACTTCAAATGGGTTGTCCTGGCTTTACTTTTTGGCTTGGGCCTGTATGCCCTATGGCAAAGTACTGGATTATTGCAACAATCTGGTTATAGTATCTTTAAATAGGATGCTTTTTAAGCAAAACAAAATTACAAATTCAAAGTTAATATAAAAAATGATGTAAATAAAAACCTTGCAAGGAGAGCATATGACTCAGACCAACCTAGCTACCCCGACCAATGCCATGCCTAAAGGGCTGCTTAAAGGCTGGATTCTTATTCTTGTCGCAGCCATTGTGGCCTATGGCTTATATCTTTACCTGCCCTATGACCAGAATGCCAATAAAGGACTGGCACTTTTAGCCTTTATCGGTATCTTATGGTTGACTGAAGCCATTCATATCACGATTACAGCTTTACTCATCCCCGTGATGGCAGTATTGCTGGCCATGCCAATGGCCTCTGGTGAAGAACTGGTTCCGATTACCACGCAAGCCGCTTTGGCTACTTTTGCCGATCCTGTCATTTTCCTGTTTTTTGGTGGTTTTGCTTTGGCCACAGCGTTGCATATCCAGAAACTGGACCGGAAAATTGCCATGTGGATCATCTCCCTGTCCAGAGGGCATCTGGGCATTTCTGTACTGGCGATTTTTGTGGTGACGGCGCTGCTGTCCATGTGGATTTCCAATACGGCGACTGCTGCTATGATGCTGCCTTTGGCCCTAGGCTTGCTTTCACATCTGGATGTCAGCAAGGATCGTAAAACTTTTGTCTTTATCCTGCTCGGCATTGCCTATTCGGCCAGTATTGGCGGACTGGGCACCATGGTCGGTTCACCTCCGAATGCCATTGCTGCCAAGGCCCTCGGCTATGATTTTGCCGACTGGATGAAAATCGGCTTGCCGATGATGTTCATTATTCTTCCCGCCATGCTGGTCAGTTTATATCTGGTACTACGTCCAAAACTGAATTACAAAGTACAATTTGTAACTGAAAATATTCCCTGGACCGGTACCCGTATAGTCACCATGATCCTCTTTCTTTGTACTGCAATTGCCTGGATTTTCAGTAAAAAATTCACTGAAATTTTTGGTATTTCCCAGCCGGATACCTGGATTGCAATTTTGGCTGCCTGTATGGTGGTGATTCTGGGTACCGCAAGCTGGAAACAGATTGCAGAAAATACCGACTGGGGGGTCTTGTACCTGTTCGGTGGTGGTCTGACCTTGAGTGCCATTCTGAAGGATTCAGGCAGTTCGCTGGTACTGGGTCAAACGCTGGCCAATGCCTTTGGTGATGCCTCCCCACTGATAATTATTTTTGTAGTTGCTACATTTATTATCTTCCTGACTGAATTTACCAGTAATACCGCTTCAGCTGCCCTGCTGGTACCAGTATTTGCCGCAATTGCGGATCAGATGGGAATGCCCAAAGAAATTCTGGTGATTGTCATTGGCATTGGTGCCTCATGTGCCTTTATGCTGCCGGTAGCGACCCCGCCAAATGCGATTGTTTTTGGAACCGGTTATATCCAGCAAAGCGAAATGATGAAAGTTGGTTTTGTGCTGAATATTATGTGTATCTTTATTATTTCACTGTTTATTTACTGGTTCTTTATTTAATCATTACAGCTCTTAAGCATCACACCCTCTACAAAGCACACTCTGGTGTGCTTTGTCGTATTATTCGCCTATATGTTGAATCTTTCTCTCATCGAAAAATAATATGCTTTTAACAATGATAAAGATAAAGTCATTACATTAAAAATATCAAAAAGTGGCAAACAGATATTGGACAGGATATTTCACTTAATCTCTCAACCGATCCGAAACTCTCTCTGGAAAATGACACTCAATCTCGTGCTTGCACCTTTGATCATGACCCTAATTTTATTTTCTTATGCGCTATTTCATGAAGTCAGTTATGGGATTTTCTCCATTTTCAGAAGCCTGTTTTCAGCGCTTTTGATTAGCTTTTTGTCTGCCTGACATATTGGACGATGATCTTTCCTTTTCTATGAGTGGCTCACCTGCTGCTACGTCGTTATCAGCTGTTTAATATCCTCTCGATTTTAATGAGCAGCATTGAAAACCCTGATTCTAGCTTATCTCTCGCATCATCCACTCAAAGCTTTTAATGCCCATTTTTTTGTTTTTACTGAATTTCTTTCTACCAATGATACTGTTTTACAGTTTTCTCAGCGGGCAAGCCGACCAGATCTGATCAGGCATGGTCGCTTATATTCCATTTTAATCCGGTTTTAAGCTTTCATTTTAAAATGATTCAGCTCCTGGTTGAGTGCAGCAATCATGTCTGCCCGGCTGATAATTCCCACCAATTGCTGCTTGCTTACCACCGGAATATAGTTGAAGGAACGCTCGACAAAATATGGCACCAGATCCTGAATGGGCTGTAAGGGCTGTACCGTGATCACCTTACGGGTCATGATATGTTTGACCTGATGCTCCCAGCTGCTGCGCACATCGGTAGCACGCTTGAACCATTCCACCACCTGATACATTGCCAGCGTACCGACCAGTTGTTCATCTGCATTAACGACGGGCAGGCTCATCAGGTTCATCTGCTTGAACTTGTCCAGTGCATGCTGGATATCATCATTTTCATGCAGGGTTGCCACATCCTTCGTCATAATATCCTGGCAGCTAAATTCATGCACCGCACGCGCATTGGCACGGTTTTGTGCCTCCAGAATGATTTTTTGCAGGTCATATTCACTGATGTCCAGCAGCTCGGTATGCTGGTCCAGCACTTCCTGAATATCCTGCGGTTGAATCGTCACTTTCTGGGTCGGCGTCGGGTCCTTGGAACGGCTATTTAACTGGGCCTGCTGCGGATAGTTCTTGCCAATCATCCGGTTAAAGACAATGGCAATCCCCATGAGCAAAATTGAATTAAGTAGCACCGGATAAAATACAAAGGCATAACCCAGTTCATGCACCGGATGACCACCCAGCACTGCGGTAATGGCCACGGCGCCACTCGGTGGATGCAGGGAATCCGTGGTCATCATCAGGACAATTGCGGCAGCGACAGCCAGACTAAAGGCTTCGGTCGGATTGGCAATGAGCAAGGCACAGCTCACCCCAATGACGGCAGCAATGGTATTGCCGACCAGAATGTTCCAGGGCTGTGCCAGAGGACTGGCCGGTACCGCAAACAGCAATACCGAAGAGGCACCCATCGGGGCAATGTACCAGGCTTCAAAATCCCCCAGAATCCATAAACTCAGCAGGGAGGAAACCACCAGACCTAGCAATGCCCCTATTCCGCAGAGCAGGCGGTCTTTGAGTGGAAGAACTTTGAAATTTGGTTTTAGGGTATTGAGCCAGTCGAGATGGGAATGAAACACAGTGCGCCTGATCTTATGGTTTGCAGATTTTGCGCATTATAGAACCAAGCCAGATGAAAGGCATCGCTGTTTTACATCTTTTCACCATTCGCGAATACATGTTTTTTAAAAAAATATTTCACTCAGGTTAAAACATTCATTCGGCTTTTTATAGAATGATCACTTCATCACCGGTAGTCATTTGCATGGAAAAATCCTTGCTAACCTTCTGCTTAAATAGCTGTTCAAATCTTTTTAAAGCAGCTTAATGGCTGATTTCAGGTTGAATCAGTGGCTGGATTTTTAGCAGCTCGACCTGACCATAATAGGTTGAAAATGCGACATCACCGGCATCGACGCCAGTGCCAATCCGAATGAGATTTTCGACCGGAGCCAGACGGGTCGGATCAAACTGCACCCACCCTCCGTCCAAATACGCTTCAAAAATGGTATGAAAATCGGGTAAAAACTTTTCAATTTCTACATAGCCAACCACCATACGTGCCGGAATTCCCAAGGCACGGCACAACGCAATGCCTAAATGGGCGAAGTCACGGCATACGCCTGCACGATGTACCAGGACATCTGTAGCAGTGGTAAACTGGTCAGAACTGCCAGAAGCATAAAAAATATTGTTATAGATCCACTGCTCAATCGCTTTGACCCGCGTATAGCCGGGTGTCATCCAGCCAAACGAACGTTTTGCCATTTCCAGCAATAAATCCGAATTGCAATAACGGCTGGCCAGCAAATAAGGCAGCACTTCATCAGGTAGATCAGGAATAGGCACTTCATTCAGACCTTGCTGCCGTTCAAAAGAAATGCCCGGTTGCCGAGCCACGTTCGCAATATAATTCACCTCAAAAACCTCACAGGGTTCGACCTGCAAGCGAACATGGCGGTTTTGATGCTGTGCATCCTGAAATTCATGCCATACCACCGGCAAATTAAAGTGCAGTTGCTCTTCAATAATCTTCTGATCAGGGTGATGTGCCGCCTGGAGCATAAAAATAAATTCTGTAGGTTGCACGATCTTGTATTTTAAATGGCAGTGAATACGGTAAGTGATCATGAAGTTCCTTATTTTTAAACATTATTATATTGCGTGAATCTTAAACTAATTTTAGAACAACAATCGTATAAGCTCCGTTGAACTTTATAACTCTCGAGTTTACAGCAGGTCATCCATCTGATTTATTCCTGGTTTTCAGTTCGGCCGGCATTTATTGGCAACGTTAAAATCGCAGTACGCCTTTCAGCAAGCCCTATCATTCCCGCCTCTTTTATTTTTTCAAAAAAGGATAGACACATTAACCCTTTGCCACTCCCCTGCAAAGTCCTTATAATTGAGCACAATTTTTCTCTAATTTTAAGTGGATGACCATGAGTCGCGCCATATCGCATATTGATACCTTCCAAGGCTTAATTCTTGCCTTACAAAACTACTGGGCGGAGCAAGGCTGCGTCGTTTTACAACCTTACGATATGGAAATGGGTGCAGGGACATTCCACACTGCAACTTTCTTACGTGCCTTAGGTCCTGAAACCTGGAATGCGGCTTATGTTCAGCCGTCACGCCGTCCGAAAGATGGTCGTTATGGTGAAAACCCGAACCGTCTGCAACATTATTACCAGTTCCAGGTGGTGCTTAAACCAAACCCGGACAACATCCAGCAGCTTTATCTTGATTCATTAAAAGCGATTGGTATTGACCCGCTGGTACATGATATCCGTTTCGTAGAAGATAACTGGGAATCTCCGACACTGGGTGCCTGGGGCTTAGGCTGGGAAGTTTGGCTGAACGGTATGGAAGTGACTCAGTTCACGTATTTCCAGCAAGTCGGTGGTGTTGAGTGCTACCCGGTTACAGGCGAAATCACCTACGGTCTTGAACGTCTTGCCATGTACCTGCAAGGTGTAGACTCGGTTTATGATCTGGTTTGGACCAAAGGCCAGTTCGGTACCGTAACGTATGGCGATGTGTTCCATCAAAATGAAGTAGAACAATCGACTTATAACTTCGAATATGCACCTGTCGACAAGATGTTCGAACTGTTCGACTTCTATGAAGCTGAAGCAACGCGTTTAATCGAAGCTGAACTGCCATTACCAGCTTATGAGCAAGTGATTAAAGCGTCACATTGCTTCAACCTGCTGGATGCACGTGGCGCAATTTCTGTGACTGAACGTCAGCGTTACATTTTACGTGTACGTACATTGGCCCGTTCAATCGCGACCAGCTACGTGGCTGCACGTGCGAAACTCGGTTTCCCGATGGCAGAACCTGCATTACGTGATGAAGTGTTGGCACAATTGAAAGCGCAAGTTGAAGCGGAAGCAAAAGTTGAATCTAAGGAGAGCAAATAATGTCTAAACATACCGTTTTGTTCGAATTGGGTTGTGAAGAACTTCCACCAAAAAGCCTGAAAAAATTACGTGATGCACTTAAAGCTGAAAGTGAAAAAGGCTTAAAAGATGCAGGTCTGGCTTTTGATTCAATCGAAGCCTATGCAGCACCACGTCGTTTAGCACTTAAAATCGTCAATGTGGATGGTGCACAGGCAGATACACAAAAACGTTTTGACGGCCCTGCCAAACAGGCAGCGTTTGATGCTGAAGGCAAACCAACCAAAGCTTTGGAAGGCTTTATGCGTGGGCAAGGCATTACTGTAGATCAGGTTTCTACTTTCCAGGCCGGTAAAGTTGAAAAAGTCTGCTACTTAAAAGACGTAAAAGGTCAAAGCCTTGACGTTTTACTGCCACAAATTTTACAAGCAGCTTTAGACAACCTGCCAATTGCAAAACGTATGCGTTCTGCAGCAAGCCGTACTGAATTCGTACGTCCTGTGAAATGGGTGGTGTTGTTAAAAGATAACGATGTGATTGACGCAACCATTCAGGATCATAAAGCAGGTAACGTGACCTATGGTCACCGTTTCCATGCACCTGAAGCGATCACTTTAACGCATGCTGACGAATACTTAAGCAAGCTTAAAGCAGCGCACGTTGTAGCTTCATTTGAAGAGCGTCAAGCGATCATCGACCAGCAAGTGAAAGCTTTGGCTGATGAAGTCAATGCCACTGCGATTGTACCTGCGGATCTGCGTGACGAAGTAACGGCACTGGTTGAATGGCCTGTTGCACTTCGTGCAAGCTTCGAAGAACGCTTCCTTGCAGTTCCTCAAGAAGCATTGATCACCACCATGCAGGACAACCAAAAGTACTTCTGTTTGGTAAATGCTGAAAACAAATTACAGCCTTACTTCATTACCGTTTCAAACATTGAGTCTAAAGATCCGACTCAAATCATTGAAGGTAACGAGAAAGTGGTTCGTCCACGTTTGTCTGATGCTGAATTCTTCTTCTTGCAAGATCAAAAGCAACCGCTTGCATCGCGTAAAGAGAAACTGGCGAACATGGTGTTCCAGGCAGAACTCGGTACGCTTTGGGACAAATCGACACGTATTGCGAAATTGGCTGTTGCACTTGCGCCAATTACAGGTGCAAACCCTGCTGATGCAGAGAAAGCTGCCCTTCTTGCAAAATGCGATTTAACTTCTGAGCTTGTGGGTGAATTCCCAGAACTTCAAGGGATCGCGGGCACTTACTATGCGCGTCTTGAAGGCGAAAATGATGAAGTCGCTGAATCTCTAGGTGAGCAATACCTGCCTAAATTCGCGGGTGACGTTTTACCGAAAACCAAAACAGGTACAACCATTGCCCTTGCCGACCGCTTAGACACATTGACGGGTATTTTCGGGATTGGTCAAGCGCCGACAGGTTCTAAAGACCCGTTTGCACTACGTCGTTCTGCAATTGGTATTTTACGTCTTGTGACTGAAAACGAGCTTGATGTTTCAATTGAAGATCTGATCAAGCTGGCTTTGGCTGCTTATGGCGATGTATTGAAAGATCACGACAAGACTTTGGCAGATGCTGTTGCATTCCTTGAAGGTCGTTACCGTGCGAAATACGAAGACCAAGGCGTTGCGGTTGATGTGATTCAAGCGGTTCAAGCCTTGTCTCCAAAATCACCGCTTGATTTTGACAAGCGTGTAAATGCAGTCAATCACTTCCGTGCATTACCTGAAGCGGCTGCGCTTGCTGCTGCAAACAAGCGTGTTGCGAATATCTTAGCGAAAGAAGCTGCACCTGAAGGTGATGTGGTTGAAGCAAATCTGGTTGAAGATGCTGAAAAAGCATTGTTCGCTGAACTTGCGAAAATCACACCTGTGGTTGAGCCGTTATTTGCTGCCAAAGATTACACTGCTGCCTTGTCTGCACTTGCTGCACTTCGTGCGCCAGTCGATGCATTCTTTGACGGTGTCATGGTCATGGCTGATGATGCAGACCTGAAAGCAAACCGTTTACGTATGCTTGCACAGCTTCGTGACTTGTTCACGAAAGTGGCTGATATTTCGGTGTTACAGCACTAATCGTTACAGATTGTAATTGACTAAAAAACCCGCTATCTTGATAGCGGGTTTTTTATTACGCACTTTCAATGACAGATAAAATACAAGCACAAATCACTCTATACAAAATTAATAAAAGTGGCTTATATCCTAGAGGTGATAAAAGTAATATTGCCACATTTGGTGGTTTAGAAGATTTTCTTGATGATCTAATTACTTGGACAACTTTAGATGATAAACCTTTAAAAGAAACATGCACCTTCTCTCCTATAAATGAAAAAGAAGTAAAAAGAACTTTTTGTTATGACATAAGAAAATCTGATTTAGATAATTTTTTACTTATAACTTGGAATGAAACTGCTTCCATTAATAATACCTTCCCTACAATTTCAGGCTCTTCTAAAGTAGGCGAAGCAGATATCAATTTTACTAGTATTAATGCAGATGATATTCCTGGATACCCTTCTTATTTTTATATCATGCCTAAAGAAAAGAGAATGGCATCAATTTCTTTTGAGCACTCACTCAATGGAAAAAGTAATTTAGAAAAATATCTTAAAGAGTTTTTTTCAAAATTAAGTCATTATGTTATTAGTGAACAACAAATAAGCTTGGAGGGAGATGATACACACTTTATAACAGGCTGGTCAGATGGCGAAACAACTCACTACAATCTGATTGGACACTTTGAAACAAGGTTAATTCGAAATAAAGGAAAGATTGAGCATTTAAAGCAAAATTGGAACAAAATTACAAAGATGCATCAGCATAATAAAATTAACATCAAAGAATTTGTAAAATCTAATTTTATATCTAGGCTAACAAAAAAATTTATAGATACTCAAACACCAAATTTTCATGAACATAACGTAAAATTTTCTTTCGAAACCAATTATACGCCGAAAAGTTTAAATGAATTAAATCATATAATTGATGAGTGGAATAGTTCAACAGAGATAGACAGTAAGTGGGATGATCTAGGATTTTCTCTCGAAAAAGAAGCTAGTACTATATATTGGTTGAATAAAAGTATTGCTACAAATGAATTTGAAATACCACTTTTAAAAAATCAGAAAAATATTATAGAAAGTGAAAGTCTTATTTATTGGTTAGATAGAAATAAAAATGCAATATTAAAACTCGAGAATAGCAGTGATATTTAAATATTTGATGATCTTCTTTTTGTTAGTAATATTCTTTCAAATCGGAAGATTTATTCCTTTTACAGATCAAAAAGAAATTCTAACATCTTTATTCACCTCATCATCTATTATTTTTGCAATACTTGGAATATGGCTTGCCATTCTATACCCAGAAAATCTATCTAGCTTAGTTAAAAAAGAAAAAATGGTTTTTGAAACTGATGCTATTTTCCAAAAGTTAAATTTTAGTTTAGTTTTAACAACTTTAATTTTAATCTCAATCATTTTTTCTAGCATTCTGATGTATATATTAAAGAATATAAATTTCTTAATACCATATAAAAATTTATTAAGAAGTTTTCTTTTCACATACCTCTGCTTAATCAGCATACTCCAAGCCTATGCAATTTTAACTACTCTAATTCCTAGTAATTATTTTTACTACTTTTCAAGAAAAAACAAAAAACAAGCTGATTTCGTCAGAAGAAGTGGACCTGTAAAAAGGTAATCACTTTCCACTCAAAAAAGAAATTAAGTTTTATTTTTTAAAATGATTCCCTATACTCAAACTAACAACACTCAACAAGAAAGAATCATATGAAATTTAAATCATTCATAAACTAATGAAAAATAAATAATATTTGCAATTCACTCTTGGATCATGCTAGAAATTGGAGAAATAATAAAAAATTAAATCCTTGAGAAAACATTGAAAAAGAACATCTTAATAACAGGCTGTATAGTGCTGTGTGTATGGGGTTTACAAGCCTGTGATATCACGATATCTAGTGATGACTCTTCTACGACGCCAGCCAACGAAAATACCGTGGCGACATTTGACTGTAATAAGCAAAGCAAAATGAAATTTCGTGAGGAAAATAGCAATATTACCTTGGACGGACAGTGTGAAAGCGTACAAATTGTTGGTAAAAACAATACCTTTATTATTGCCAATACCCAATCCTTACAAGTTTCAGGCACTAAAAATACAGTATATGTGAAACAGGCCAAAACCGTACAGTTGGCGGGAACAGGCAATAAACTGCATACAGATCACACCAACTCTATGGCAGTTGCAGGCATGAGAAATAGTGTGAAAGCCAATACCGTTAATAAAATCCAGGTTGCAGGAATGTTAAGCAAAATTGATATCAATACACTTGGTTCAATTAACCTTGCCGGGCTGGGGTTAAGAGCTGAATATCAACAAAGCGTAGACTCCACACAACCAATCCAATTTCACAATTCAGGTGTTTTCAATAAAGCGGAACAGATCATTCAGTAATAACTGGGTCTATGGGTCTAAAAGCTATATAAAAGTATATGATAAGGCCCGAAAGACTAATCTTCCGTGACTGAAAGAGAATACGAGATAAACCAGTTTCATTTGAATAATATTATCATTAAAAAAACCCTCCCAAATATTCATCACAAAATATTTATATAAATATTAATATCTTATGCAAATACTTACCCTATATTTTAATAGTTCATCAATTTAGTATTTATATAGAATAATGTTTATGCACTACACCCACCTCTTCAGACTTGAAAGAGTAATTACCTGACTCTTCAAGTATTTCCCATTTAAGCAAGCTAGAAATATTTATTATAAGTAATAAAAAATTTATATATTTATCGTTGGTCTCTATCATTCTTCAAAGGACGGCTATAGGCATTTCACCTTATATTTCATATACTCAACCTAACACCACTCAACAAGAAAGAATCATATGAAATTTAAAACACTCATTCTGACTGGTCTTGCGAGTATCGCAGTTACAGCTTGTACATCTGCGCCAAAAATCCCACAGCTTCAGGTCGGTGTCTTACAGGAAGTCCAAAATATTGAAGTGGTTCCAGACACGACCAACAACAAGGCAAAACTGACCAAATTCCTCGATAAATGCGTGATTGAATTCACCGGCGATATTGGCAATAACCGTGTTATTGAACAATGGTCATTTAAAGGCATGACTCTAATCGATGCCGGCTCAGCGACTTTCCAGCGCGATGGCACCAGCACCGCACAAAAATTTAACCTGCACGATGCAGGCGTACAAAAGAACTTTGTCAGCTTACGCGAGCATTTTGCCAAAGATGCCCTGACACAATGTGACTAAAAAGACCGCCCTATTTTTAATATAACTTTCATATAAAAATAGGGCGATTTATTCTGTTAAAAACGACCCCAGCCTTCTCCAGATCCTTTCCGAATTTTCTTTAAAATTACAATATTCTGGCACAGCCCCAACTGAAAGCCCTGCACTCTTCACAGGATATTCATTGTTTTTGACCCATTATCCGTTACACTGAAAAACAAACTCAGACCGCACTCAGACGAATACGAGGTCGATGCATAATGAATATCAAAACCCCAATTATTTTAACGACTGCTTTAATGCTTTCAGCTCCGGCATTTGCACAAACCACCACTCAGCCTACTAAACCGGTTAAACCCTATGGTGAAAATCCGAACCTGCTGCATGTCTTTGCCTATAAGGCACAGGAAGGCGTAGTGAATACTGCCGAGAAAGTCGGTGAAGCAACGGAAAAAGGCATTGCTAAAATCAAGCCGGGTGTAGACCGTGCCTGGAACAATACCAAGACCACAGCATCAGATACGATTCAGAAAGTAGATCAGGGGGCAACTCAGGCAGCCCAGCAAACTGGTCAGAAAATCCAGCAGACCAAAGAAGTCTGGCGTGGCAATTCACAGCAAGCAGCACCGATTGTGCAGCAACCTTTAAGTGAGTCCTCTGCTGCCCCACAGCAAACACCCCCCCCCACAAATGCAGCCTCAATCTGGTTCAGGTTCAGCCACCAGTTATGCGATAACTGATTGATAAAAAAAGCCCGTGATGGGCTTTTTCTTTTATGTCATTAAATATATTTGAAGCTTTCCTTAGACTTAACTTAAATAAAATAATTAGAAAATAATAAAAATGAAAAAAGTTCTCTTTAGTTTTATTGTCGGTATTATTTGTGGTGTCACAATTTTATACATCACCTTATTGGTTTCTGGCGAAACTGTCACGACTCTTGCTGCAATTGATGATGAATTATCCCCGATCCCAAGCCTTTCTACTGCAAATCGATATACGCATAAAGCTGAAGGCCAAAAAATTCAGCATATTGAATATCTCGAGGAAGATGAATTTAAATCTGCTGAAGGCAATAAAGCGGATCTCTATCAGTTAACGGGCATGTGCAAGTTAACGATTGGTATCTATGGAGAAACTATTTATAGCTATCGAACGGCTTATTTTCAAAAAAATCGCCTGATTCACATGTTGGAAACTGACTATCGAACTTCTTATGGTCAATTCCCTGATCAGGAAGTACCTGAGTCCAAACGTATTTATCAGGAAGTAGTGTTCAATCCCAACTCCCAACTCGTACAAGACGAATTTTCTACACTGTTGTCCAAGTACATTACGCTAGAAAACCAAAAAAAATGCTGATCTAACATGATCAGCATTTTGAAATCAATTGACCTGTCGGATCGGCTGACCTTGTTTAAATGCTGCTACATTTTCCACCATCTGATCCACAATCCGTTGTCTTGCATCGACACTGCCCCAGGCATTATGTGGCGTCACAATCAGGTTGGGAATTGTTGAATCAAGTAGCACATTGCCCTGTTTTGGTGGTTCTACCGTTAGAACATCTGTCGCTGCACCGGCAATCTTGCCTGCACGTAGAGCCTCAGCCAAAGCAGCTTCATCGACGATACCCCCACGCGCACAGTTAATTAAAAATGCACTGCTTTTCATTGCATCCAGTTCAGCATAACTGATTAAATGGCGGGTATCTTCGGTGAGTGGACAATGCAAAGTTAAAAAATCGACTTGAGCAAGCAGCTCGGCAAATGGTACACGCGATGCATCCGCCGGACGATTTGGCAGCGCGGCAATGAGCACTTTCATGCCAAAGGCTTCGGCCAGTTTCGCCACCGCATGGCCCAGTTCGCCATAACCGACAATGCCCAATGTTTTTCCGGCTAGCTCGACAATGGGCGCATCCAGCAAGCAGAACTGGCTGGCTTTTTGCCACTCGCCTTGTTGTAACGCACGTTGGTAAGACAGGAATGAAGTTGCCAGATTCAGCATCAGCATGATGGTATGCTGCGCGACTGCCGAAGTGCCATAGGCCTGACAGTTACATACCACGATCCCGCGTGCTTTGGTCGCCGTAAGGTCGACATTGTTGGTACCGGTTGCAGAGATTAAAATGAGTTTAAGCTCAGGGCATTGTTGAATGGTAGCTGCATCGATCACAACTTTATTGGTTATGATGACCTCCACATCGGCTACACGAGACTGCACCTCTTTGGCCGAGGTGGCAGGATACAAGACAAGCTGGTCAAATGCTGCATGCAGTTCCTGAAAGTCCAAATCCTGCTGGTCTAAAGAAGCATAATCTAAATAAACGGCTTTCACGGCTGTTTCCTCAATCCTGTTTGACAATCTATTCTTGTGATTTAAAACAAGTCATTGAGTCTTTTCAACCTGTTTCCAGCCTGGAACAATTAATCCAGCGGTTTATCCATATGGTTACGTAATGACTTGCGGATTCGATACACCACATACACGGATAGAATAATCATAAAAATGACGGATGCACTGACCATAATCACCGCAGGATGCACACTTTCTGCATATGCCAGATTGGGCAGAACCAAACCGAAGATAAAACATACTTGCATCATCCAAGTTGCTCGCATCATAGAGATCCCCTTCTTCGTTTTAACCATCGGGAACGGTATTATTGATTTATTATTTATACCGCTTATCTCTATATTATGCCAAGCCCATCACATGTCAAGTAATTGTTTTTTATATAAATTTTTAGTTAATTTATCTCACTGTGTGTCACAAAATGCGTATTTTTGTCACTATCGTCTATAAAAACAGCAGCACCATATTCATTGGTACTCAGATTCAGCTGCTTATAGCTAAACATATAAAAATCGCTATAGCGCTTCATTAAAATCGGGTGCATGCCCAGACTGAGCTCATCCTGTTCCTTGATCAGTTTCATGATATGCCGGTCGTTCATCACCACAAGATAACGTTCATCATTCAGGTTAATACTCAGTAAACCGTTACCTTTGGCATAAATCGGAAGCAGGAATTTATGGTTTAGTGCAATTGCACCTTCTGCATAACTTTCAATTTTATGACTGATGACATTAAATACCAGACCATGTCCATACTGGTCCAACAGCAACTGACGATTTTCCTGCGGCAAATTCACATGAATGCCGAGCTTGAGCAGGTCATGCTGATCGACCTGCTTATTGCGTAACAATTCCCGCAAAATCACCTGTTTCTGGCTGGCATCAAAAAACTGGTTATCCAGTTGCAGATCGTTATTTTTCAGAATCTGCCCCAAGGCCATACGATGCCGTGGCAAGACATTTTCGATTACCTTGCGGTAGTAGAACTTGCTGTTTTTCTTGACCCGGCGCATTTTCTGGTAGAAATAAGTGGGCTCATATTCATGTAGCAAAAAGTCATACAGCAGTTCGGAACTGGCCAGAACCGCGATGGCATCATGCCCGGTAAAAGGCAAATGCAACACATGATGATGCGGGATCAACGCTGCTAATTTCAGATAATGCGCCCGATCTTCGGCACAGTAAGGATCATAGACAATAATATATTCACAGGCCGGATCAATGTCTTCAGCATCAATCCGCATTCCGGCATTCAGCTCTGGTTGATAGAACATGTTGTAGCGGGCATCGTGTACATCTTCCGGATCAATCGAATATTGTGGCACCATCGCCACCATCCGTTGCACGCCCAAGGCACGGGAATATTTGATCGCGGCATAGCCACCCATCGAGCCGCCATATGCAATACGCTGCTGAAACGGCGCGATCAGTTCAGCAATTGCCTGTAGCATGTTCCACATGGAACCTTGTGGAAACCAGGATTTATGCTTGGGCATAATGCCAATGACATTAAATTCAAATTTTGACAGTGACTTTTCTGCATTGATGTTGAGGCCCTTGGCACGGGTAATCAAATCGCCAAATGAAAAAATCAGTTCTGAAGAAGATCCCGGCATAAAAATCGCGCGTATATGTTCATCTTCAAAAACAATCTGCTTGTCCATAACTTTCCCGTACTGGTAAAACGAACCCTTCCACAACAATTCAGTCAATGAACGCTGTCAAAAAAGTGAATATGCTATTTTATAGGGATCGAAAAGATTAAAAAGCGCAAAATATGACACAATCATTACATCCGGCAGCAAAACGGGGTTTTAGTGCGTCGGCTGAGCTATATCAGCAAGTGCGTCCCGATTATCCGGCAGAAATCAGCCAGTGGCTCAGTGAAACGCTGGCTTTGCCTGCAGATGCACATCTTCTGGATTTGGGCTGTGGCACCGGCAAGTTTATCCCCTATTTACGCTCGCTGAGTACCCATATTAACGCGATTGATCCTGTCCCGGAAATGCTGGCTCAATTAAAACTGGCCCATCCGGACATTCATGCGATTGAAGGTGCTAGCCAGCAGCTTCCCCTGCCCGATCATAGCCTGAATGCGGTATTTTGTGCACAGTCATTTCACTGGTTTGCCGACACTGCGACCTTGCAAGAACTCGCCCGGGTACTCAAACCACAGGGTTATCTGGTGTTAATCTGGAATCAGCGCGATACTCGGGTCGACTGGGTTCAGGCCTTGGCCGATTGTATTGCCCCCTTGGAAGGCGATACGCCACGCTATCATAGCGGCGCCTGGCGCCAGGTCTTTACACAGCAAACGCTATTTCAGCCCTATGCAGAAACCACAATGGCTCAGCAACAGCATGGCTGTGTGGAACAGGTAGTATCCAAACGGCTGCTTTCGACCAGCTTTATTGCAGCCCTGCCCGTACAGCAGCAGGCCCATTTAAAACAACAATTTGAACAGATCATTCAGCAATATACCGCCAAACGCGCAGAAGAAATGATAGATTTTCCGTATATCACCCATATCTATGTGTTCAAGAAAAGTACTTAAAAACAGGAGGCGATCATGCAAAAAATACCAGGAATAACACGAACGCTACTGTTCGCCGCAGCCATGCTTCTGATGGCATGTGACCAGAAAACGACCGAAACTCCAGCTGAAACTCCAACAGATAACATGGCTTCAGATCAGGTCATGCAGGAACTGAAAACCGAACCGCTCAAAGAATTTCCCAAAACTGCCGATGATCCGCACGATATTGCCGCATTGATGGATTATGAACAGCGTTTTCAGGAAATGAGCAGTGATCTGGAAAAAGAGTTAAACAGCATGCGCGACGATGAAAATATGACAGCAGAATTTGTCCAGCAACGGCAGCGGGATCATGTCCAGTCTGCCCTGAACATGCTAAAAGCCTTAGAGCTGAAAACCGAACAGGGCCGTTATATTCAAGGGTTGATGTATCAGTACTGGGAACATCAGGAACAGTTGCTCAATAGTCCGCCGACTCAGGCAGCGACTGTAAATGAAGCCAGTGAGAACGTCAAAGGACTGGGGAAATACCTGCATGCCCAAGAGCAGCTGGAACACTGGCGTTTGCAATACCCCGACCTTGCCAAGAAAGAACCAGCTTCCCGGCAAGTGAAGGAATAGTCCAGGATGCTAGAATGGCACACGGCTTAGATAAAATACAAAAACAATCTAAGCTATTCGCAGCTTTAAAACAGCATGGATCAACAAGGTCAGATCTATTGATGCTGTATTTCAGTATAAATGCCTGTCCGTCCTGACCATAAAATGAGTTAATGTGCTGTGAGAAACTGATGTACACCTTCACCTGCCGCGCGACCTGTGGCAAAACAGGCGGTCAACAGATAGCCGCCTGTCGGTGCATCCCAGTCCAGCATTTCCCCGCACAGAAAAACATACGGGTTGGATTTGAGTTGCAGCTGTTCCGACAACACTTCACGCCTTACACCACCGGCACAGCTGATCGCCTCTTCAATCGGACGAAAGCCGGTGAGTGGAATGGTCAAATGCTTCATCTGCTCGGCTAATGCAGCAGTATCTTGCCATAATGGCTTGGCTACCAATTCCCGTACTAAAGCCGCCTTGGCACCATCCAGTCCGGCTTTACGCCAGACATTACTTAAAGACTGCTTCTTGCTTGGCTGTAGTTTTTTCGTCAATTGTTCAACACTTTGGTCAGGAAAAAGATCCAGACTAAGCTGCATGTTTCGGCCCTGTTTCAGCTGCTCACGTAAACTCCGACCCTGCTTATAGATCAGGCCACTTTCCAGACCGTAATGGCTAATTACGATATCGCCAACGGTCTTTTCACCTTGCCCGACCCATGCTGCAACACGTTTCAGCGGCTGACCAAAGACTGGCTGCATAAACCGGGACCAGGGATATTCCACTCCGGCATTACTGGCCTGGAAAGGCTCAATTTCATCCGGCTTTAACCAGGTTTGCCATGCACCATCACTACCCAACGCTGACCAGGACACTGCACCACAAGCCAGAATAATGGCATCAAAATCTTCAGTGCGGCGTTCATTATTTTTCAGATCATGCAGCTCAAGCTGTTGCTGCTGCAACTGGCTGACTTTATGCCGGTAATGAAACTGAACGCCATCACGGGCCAAACGCTTGAGCCAGGCACGCAGCAAGGGTGCGGCTTTCATTTCAGTCGGGAATACCCGGCCGGATGAACCAATATAAGGTTCAATACCGAGCTGTTTCATCCAGTCTTGAATCCAGAACGCATCCCAGCGTTTGATCCAGGGAGACAACCACTCCACCTGATCATAACGCTGTACAAACTGTGGCACAGGCTCGGCATGGGAAATATTCAGGCCGGTCTTGCCTGCCATCAGGAATTTTCGTGCAGCAGACGGTTTTTGCTCATAGACATGCAGCTCATACCCAAACTGACTGAGCACTTCTGCTGCCATTAAGCCTGCGGGGCCTGCGCCCACAATAGCAATGCGTTTGCTCATCTGCTTATTCCGCTACGGTGGCATTCTGCCCTTGTAAAGGCTGGAAATCATCAAAGCGCGTTACATAGCTTTCAGGCTTGCTGATGATCAGTTGCTGGCATAATTCGCCACGTTCCAGATATTTAATTTCAAAATGGGTACGCGCCGAATCTGCAGCGATCACTTCTTTGACAAAAGGCAGCTTCCAGAGCTCTCGCACCTGTATTTCTGCTTCTTCGATATAGGCAGGAATATTACTGGCCAAAGTAATCGTTCCCCCGGTTTTCAGGCGCGAAAGCAGAAACTCAAAAAATGGCATATTGACCCAGCGCTGTGCCGGATTATGCGGTTCAGGATTTGGATATAAAATAAAGAATTGTTCTACCTGCTGCGGATACAGTGCATGCACGATCCACGGTAAAGCATCGGCATGAACGGTTTGTAAATTAGTTTGACCCTCAACAGCATGCTGTTTTTGCATCGCCAGAAATTTTTCACGGGTACGTTCAATTGCAATCAGTTGAGTGTCGGGATTGTTCTTGCTGAATAACAAGGCATGTTTACCTTTACCCGCTCCCACTTCAACGCAGACCGGTTCAGGACTGATGCTTTGAAACTCACGGGGCGCATGCATACGCTGTGCTTGAAATTGACGAATCGGCATAATCAGATCAAACTAATAAAAACTGCATAAGTCTAACAAGTGCGGCTATATTTGCCTAATCGAACCTTTATTTTTCTTTGGAGTTATTGTCATGCCCACCACTTTAAACTGTCCGCGCTGTGGCAAGCTGACCACATGGGAAAATAATAAATTCCGTCCTTTTTGCTCAGAACGTTGCAAGATGATTGATCTAGGTGCTTGGGCCAATGAAGAATATAGTTTGCCTACCCAGGATGCACCACAAGCCGATAACAGCGAAGAATAAAATGCTAGATGCTCTTTATATTTAAATCATTCATCCCAAGGTTAATCAAGTCCATTGATTAACCTTAAATAAATAGAATATGAGTAGTTTCTGGCCCTTTTAAATCACACTGCATGCTGTTCGCTAGCCTTCAATCAGATTCATTTTTGGAGAAATCTCATCCTTTCCTGTTAATAGACTAGGTCTCCTAGTTTTCACCTTGCCCGATAAAAGTACAAGTGTACCCATTTTACCGCAAATAAAAAATTTAATTGTTTATCAATAAAAAACAACAACTAATATTTTCAAGCTATACTCTCAAGATAATAATACCCCCTAGATTATTTTTAACAACTGCTATTTAAATAATGGCCTATCTGGGCAAACAGAGGTAATAACTATAAATATTAAAAAATTATGTAACGGAGAAAGCGAGAGGGCTTTGGTGCTTAAAAATCCTATTTTTTCTATTTGTCAGCTTCAGTCTGGTGAGTTTGGGGATTTATCCTTTCGATCTTCTGATCATTACAATTGGTTTTTTGCTGATTCTGGCAGCCAGTCTGATTGTGTTGGAATTAAGACAGTTACATAGCGAGTCCTTTCAACGGGACTGATAAAGCTGGCTCATCAATCCCGGGCTCAAAGTTTTAACCCGCTTTACCTGCAACAAAAGGATTATGCTGCTTTTCAAAACCAATGGTACTGATCGGCCCATGTCCTGAAATAAATCGAGTTTCATCTGGCAGGCTGAAACATTCACGCTGAATTGAATCTAAGAGCTGCTGATGGTTGCCACGCGGGAAATCGGTGCGGCCAATTGAGCCTTTAAACAAGACATCACCTGTCCATAACAAGTCATAATTTTTGTTATAGAACATCACGTGACCCGGCGTATGTCCTGGGGCAAAACGCACTTCAAATTCTTCATTGCCAAGGGTCAGCACTTCACCACCTTCCAGCCACTGGGTCACTTCGACTTTTTCCGGAATCGGAAAACCATAACGTGCCGAAACTTCCTGAATCATGTCAAGCCAGAATGCATCTTCCTTATGCGGTCCGATTACCGGTACATTCCAGACCTTTTTTAATGCACCCACCGCCCCGGCATGATCCAGATGGCCATGAGTGAGCCATAAGGCCTTAACCTTTAAACCCAATGCTTCCACTTCAGCTTTCAGTTTTTCAGGTTCGCCTCCTGCATCAATCAAAATGGCTTCTTTGGTGTCCGCATCCCAAATGATCGAACAGTTTTGCTGAAAGGCAGTAACTGGAACAATTTTGACTTGTAACATGGGGTGAAAAACCTCGGGCAAGTTAATGGGCAAGTGTCTGTGTCAATGCATCCAGATTAGCCTGAAGCAGACTATTGAGCAATCGCAAATGATCTTCACGGCTATTTAATGCCGGAATATAGCGATAGCTTTCGCCACCCATTGCTTTAAAGGTCTCGGCATTTTCTATTGCCAGCTCTTCAAGCGTTTCCAGACAGTCCGCAGAAAATGCAGGACTCATCACCTGAATGGATTTCACCCCCTGCTTCGCCCAATCTTCAAGTAAAACATCGGTATAGGGCTTGATCCACTCCTGTTTACCAAACCGCGACTGGAAGCTGATCGCATATTGATCTTCATTTAAACCTAGTGCTTCCGCCACCAATTTGCCCGTGATGCGGCAACGGTCGGCATAAGGATCGCCTTTATCGGCATAGGGCTGTGGAATGCCGTGGAAAGACATTAACAATTTTTCTGGCTGACCATGAATTGCCTGATAGTCCCGTACACTTTGAGCCAGCGACTGGATAAATAAAGGATGTTGATAATAATCCCGGATCACTGTCAAACCGGGTAAATTGCGCTGTTGAACTACCCATTTCGCCAGTGCATCGTATAAAGGTGCAGTCGACGTGGCTGAATATTGGGGAAACAGGGGAAATAGAATCACGTGTTCCTGTGGCTGCGCGGAGACTTGTGCCAAGACATCCTGAATGCTGGGATTGCCATAGGTCATGGCGGGTACCACATTCAGTTCAAACTGTGGATACAGCTGGGTGAGATGTGTCTTGACTGCGCTGACCTGCTCAAACAGAATTTCACGCATCGGTGAATCCTGTCCCCATACTTGTGAATAGGCCTGTGAAACCCGCTTTGGACGGAAGGGCAAAATGAATAAGCGCAGGATGATTTGCCAGATCGGTTTGGGAATCTCAATCACACGCTGGTCGGATAAAAACTGCTTGAGAAAACGGCGTACCGCAGGAATCGTAGGCTCATCTGGTGTGCCCAAGTTTGCCAATATAATCGTCACTTTCGCTTTAGCAGTAGAATACATTCAGTTCGTCCGTCAGGATATCAACCCCTGTACTTTAACAGCTTTTTATTTATTCTTTATATGGATTAATACGCTGACTTATATTGAAAAGTACGATCTAAATCCAGCAAGCTGCTGTCCAGCAACTTTTGCGCTTTTGGGGTAATCTGCCACAGCATGCGCTGGCGGTCATCACGACCAGATGGCACAATCCAGTCATTCTGGCGCATTTGAATTTTTAAACTATGCAAGGCACGAATATTCATCTGGGCACGCGCGACAGCATGCGCTCGTGGCATCTGCACCCGCGCATCCGGCAGGCCGGTTTCATTCAGATATTCATTCATGCGCTTTGAGAAAAACTCTTCAGGCGTGGGATTGACAAAGGTTGAGCCCAGCAATGCCAATAATTGTGCCCAGGTGAGTTTTTTCTGGATTTTGATTTCCTTGAAGTTACCATCCTGATAGGCATGCATCCGGTATTCAAAAGAAAAAACTTCATGCATCGCCACTTTGGGCAGGCTTAAGAATGGATCGAGCTGAGCTGTTCCGCCATCACGTTCCAGTTGCGCGACTTTCGCTTTAAGCTGGTCAATCTCGTCATGCAGGGCTTGGGTATTTTGCGGACGTACCCAGCCCGTTACCGGATAGCGCTCCAGCATCTGTGGCATATTAAAACGCACTGCCATTTCCAGATCGCGCAGACTACGGTAAGTAAATACCTGATCCACTTCCTGCTGTAGCAGTTGACGGAATTCCCTGAATTTTTCTTTTAATTCCGGTTTGGCATCATGCAATGCACTTTCACGTGAAGCCGGATCATCATGCATAAATACAATAATCGGCTTTTGCTTGGTCACTGCATAAATATATTCGAGATGCATATAGCCGACACCCGAAACTGACTGCTCCCCATACTGGCTACCCAGCAAAATCACGACATAATCACAGTCATCAATCTGGCGGCGTGCAAATGCAGTATTCAGCGGTGTACGCTGTTCCAGCCCCCACGAGAAAAATCCCATTCCCACCAGTGTTTGAGACAAAATGATACGCTCCGGTTGCATTTCTGCCCCAGAGGTTGAGATGAACACTTGGTATCGTTTATCCAGCATGGGCTATCCTCTTCTCCTGTACATTTGCGTAAACATGCATAAGTACATGTTTCCTTACGCAATATGGCCACCCCAATTAAAAAATATAGTTCTTTTTAAATTATAAAAATGAGCTTTAGACTGCACTCATGTTACTGACCTGCCATTTTATATCGGCCGGAATCAGGTGCTGCAAAATCGGTCGGAGCTGTTCAGCATTCTGCCCACTCACCACCAGTTCAATCGTTACACTTTTGCCAGACTTATGCTCAAATAATAACCCATTTTTAATTAAAATTCGGGCCGTTTGTCTTGCAACTGCGAATCCTGAGTCAATTAATGTCAGCTTTTGACCAAAAATATACTGAATTGACGATTTTAGGAAGGGGTAATGTGTACATCCAAGCACTAAATAGTCAGCGCCTTGATCTATAACAGGTTGTAAAATCTCTTTTAATGTCTGCAAGCAGGCTTCACTCATCTGCTCTCCGGCCTCCACAAAAGGCACCAGCTCCAGACTGGTGACCGGCAGGACTTTGACTTGAGCGGGTTCGGCAAAACGGGTAATCACATCTTTAATCAGCTGGCCGCGGAAGGTTGCAGGTGTGGCCAGTACTGCAACCGTTTTTGACTGGGTATTCAGCACAGCCGGCTTAAGTGCGGGCACCAAACCGATAATCGGAAAGTTTTCACCATAATGCTCACGTAAATAATCCAGACTAAAAGCGGAAGCGGTATTGCAAGCCACCACTGCAACTTTACAACCCTGACGATACAGCCATTCAATCGCCTGAGCCGTCAGGGTGCGGATCTCCTGATCCTCTCTCGGCCCATAAGGAACATGGGCAGTATCTGCATAATAGACAAAGCGCTCATTGGGTAAATACCGGGCAATTTCTAGGGCGACCGACAAGCCGCCTACGCCTGAGTCAAAAATACCAATCGGGGCATCTGCCGTGGCATTGGGCATCGGGTCCAATAGCTTGGAAATTGGTTGAATAGCGCTCATAACGTTGCAGGGGGCTTGTTGCTAAAATTCTAGCGAACAAGCTTAAACCTCAGGTGCTCAAATGCAAGTCTAAATCGCCACTTTTCAAACTTAAAACGGTTTCACCTGCCGGATTTTCCCCAAGCTCTCCCATCTCGACCAGATGTAAAAATGCCGCACGCTGAATCAGGGCATTAATCCCGAAACGCACATGCACATAAGGCCGCAACTCACCTTTGTATTCACGCATAAAGATCGGATGTTCGACATCGACAATAATCAGGTCTTGGGTAGTCGTGCCCAGTTGCAGATAGTTCACTCCATTGATCTCAACCCGATCGACCTGATTGACAAATAAAGGTTCATCTTCAACTTCAATTTCAATCATTTCTACCGGTGTTTTTAGATAGAATTTATCGTTTTCTTTCCAGAGCACCGTTGCAAACAGGTCAATCATGGGCTGACGCTTGATCAATTGACCTTCGTGCCACCATTCTCCATTGGCTAAAACCTTGAGATCCATTGTGCCACAATGCTTTGGCTGCCATTGCTCCAAAGGGGGTATTGACCTTTTGTGACTGCCCTGTGCATCTTTTAAGTATTGTGCGATATCCATTAAATTTTTATCATCGGAAGAAGTTACTTTTTTCGTCGGATTTGTGCTGGGTACTGGCTTATCCATAAAAGAAGACCTTAATGACGGAAAAATAATATGTTTCAGCCAATTGGCTAAAACTGGGTTTAAAACTATACTAGCCCAGATTATCAAAGACACCAGTACTTTTGTGTCTAGGAACCAAGAACACTTATGGCAGCACCCAATCATATGATTATGGTTGCCACCGAATAGTAATATGAGGAGTCCTACATGGAACACATCGAACGTGAATCGATGGAGTTTGACGTCGTCATCGTAGGCGCAGGCCCTGCGGGTCTTTCTGCTGCGATCAAAATCCGTCAACTTGCAATTGAAAACAACTTAAACGATCTGTCCGTTTGTGTCGTAGAAAAAGGCTCCGAAGTCGGTGCACATATTCTGTCTGGTGCGGTGCTTGAACCGCGTGCCATGAACGAGCTGTTCCCGGACTGGAAAGAACAGGGTGCCCCGCTGAATGTCCCGGTGACTGAAGATAAAACCTTCTTCCTGCTGTCAGATGAAAAATCACAGGAAGCACCACACTGGATGGTGCCAAAAACCATGCATAATGATGGCAACTATGTCATCTCGCTCGGCAACGTGGTGCGCTGGTTAGGCCAGAAAGCCGAAGAACTGGAAGTGTCGATCTTCCCGGGCTTTGCTGCCTCGGAGATTCTTTATCATGAAGATGGCACGGTAAAAGGCATCCAGACCGGTGATATGGGTATTGGTAAAGATGGTGAACCGACACATAACTTTACTCCGGGTTATGAACTGCATGCCAAATACACGTTATTTGCTGAAGGTTGCCGTGGTCATTTAGGCAAGCGCCTGATCCAGAAGTTTAACCTGGACAAGGACGCCGATCCGCAGCATTACGGCATCGGGATTAAAGAGCTGTGGGAAATCGATCCGGCCAAGCACAAGCCGGGTCTGGTGATGCACGGTGCCGGCTGGCCATTGAATGAAACCGGTTCTTCAGGTGGCTGGTGGCTCTACCATGCTGAAAATAACCAGGTGACCCTGGGCATGATCGTGGATCTTTCTTATGAAAACCCGCATATGTATCCGTTCATGGAAATGCAACGCTGGAAAACCCATCCGCTGATCAAGCAGTATCTCGAAGGTGGCAAGCGCATTTCTTATGGTGCCCGTGCCGTGACCAAAGGTGGTTTTAACTCGCTGCCGAAATTTACTTTCCCGGGCGGTTCTTTAATTGGGGATGATGCCGGCTTCCTGAACTTCGCCAAGATCAAGGGTTCTCATACAGCAATGAAATCCGGCATGCTCTGCGGTGAAGCGGTATTTGAAGCCATTGCTGCGGGTGTAGAAAAAGGCGGTGATCTGGCGGTGGCGCGTGTTGTAGAGGGCGAAGATTTCTTTGTCAAGGAACTGACCGCGTATACCGACAAGTTCAACCATAGCTGGCTGAAAGAAGAGCTGTACAGCTCGCGTAACTTCGGTCCTGCGATGCACAAGTTCGGTCAATGGATGGGTGGTGCATTCAACTTCATCGACCAGAACGTGTTTAAAGTACCGTTCACCTTGCATGATCTGCTGCCTGACTTCAAGGCATTAAAAACTGTCGATGCAGTGAACTTCAAGCCGACCTATCCAAAACCGGATGGCAAGCTGACCTTTGACCGCCTGTCTTCAGTGTTTGTGTCGAACACGGTCCATGAAGAAAACCAGCCTTCGCATTTGAAACTAACTGATCCATCCATCCCGGTTGAAGTGAACCTGCCGAAATGGGATGAGCCTGCACAGCGTTACTGCCCGGCGGGGGTGTATGAAATCATGGAAAATAATGACGGTTCCAAGCGCTTCCAGATCAATGCAGCCAACTGTGTGCACTGCAAGACCTGTGACATCAAGGATCCGTCCCAGAACATCACCTGGGTGACACCGGAAGGTGGCGGTGGTCCAAACTATCCAAATATGTAAGTTATAAATCAAGATAAAATAAACCCGCCTCAGAGCGGGTTTATTTTCAAGATCAATTCAAAATTATCAGTACACGAAATGCATAAAATTTTGGCAGAATTAGCCGCCTTTTTTCACTAAATAATGAAATTCTTTATTGCCATTTTCATCCAGTCGCTCTTCCTGCAATAGCAATTCATGCCCCAGATGCATACAGAATTTTGGAATATCCCAAGACGTTGAATTATCCGTGGCAAACACCTCAACCACGTCGCCAGCTTTGGATTTACGAATCGCCTGATGCAACATCATTACCGGCTCGGGACAACGTAAACCTCGGGTATTCAATTGCAGGCTTGGAATAATTTCAGTGGAGGACATCGAAATACTCAGGATGAAAAGACATCATATTTTAACATAAACCTGCGATTACAGGACTGCTTTGGAGGTGGGTCCAGGTTTAAAATCGGCACTGACTTACGCGATCAAGACTGCACATCATATTTACAATAGACAAGCGTATTTTCTGCGGTATGATAAAACCACGTTTTTTTAGATATTAAGAGTCTTCAGGAAAAATCATGCACGAGGAATCAGGCCCGTCGTGGGGTATGCGCGGTTTACGCAAATGGCTGGGAACTGCACCCGAAACTCGCGACGAACTGCTAAAATTAGTACAAGATTCACGTCGATTTTTAGAACCCGATACTGTTGCCATGCTTGAGGGTGTACTTGACCTCCCGGCAACCAAAATTCGTGAAGTCATGACGCCCCGTACGTCCATGATCAGCTTGCAGGAAGATGACCAACTACTGGATATCCTGCATGTGCTGGTCGAGTCTGCACATTCACGCTTTCCGGTATTCTCATCCGATCAGACCGACAATGTAGTCGGAATTCTGCTGGCCAAGGATTTATTACCTTTTCTGACCGAGCCGACCACCAAAGTCGATATTCGCGCGCTCATGCGCCAGCCTTTGTTTGTTCCAGAAAGTGCCCGTTCCGATCAGGTACTGCGCATGCTGAAAAACACCCAGACACATATTGCCGTAGTGATTGATGAATACGGTACGACTTCGGGTCTGGTGACACTGGAAGATATTCTGGAAGAGATTGTCGGTGAAATTGAAGATGAACATGACAATATCGATGAAGAAGCACAGTACATTGTTCCGGATAACGACCCGACTACCGCCAATACCTGGATAGTCCAGGCCCTGACTCCGATCGAGTATTTCAATAATATGCTGGATACGAATTTCCCTGATGATGAAGTGGAAACCATGGGCGGCTTGTTATTACAGGAAATTGGTCTGGTGAATGATCTTGAAGGTCAGACCATTGAACTGGAAGACTGGCAGTTTACCATTCTTGAGGCAGATTCACGTTCTATTCACCTGATTCGAGCCGTGCGCCAATGAGAGCGTATTTCGATAAGCTGTTGAGTTCTTCTCAGCGGCAGAAAACCTTGCCGCTGATCTATCCTGTCTTAATTGCCTTATTTGCAGGTGCCATCTTCAGCTTGGCACTGGCTCCTTATCATTACTGGTGGCTAGCCATTCTGTCTCCGGCCCTGCTCTATGCCTGCTTGCGTGGACGTAGCGCAAAACAGGCCTTTGGTATTGGCTGGGCTTACGGGATCGGCTTGTGGTTTGTGGGTGCTTTCTGGCTCTATACCTCCATCCATGTCTATGGCGATACCAGTGCCTTTCTGAGCATTGTAATGATCCTGATCATGGCGCTGGTGATGGGTCTGTTTAGTGCTGTTCAATGTTTTGTTTACCGGCGCTTTTTCCCGGAAACCCCTTTAACCTTTGCCCCGCTCTGGGTCCTGTTTGAATGGGCCAAGACCTGGGTATTTACCGGGTTCCCATGGCTGTTTGCTGGTTATGCCTTTACCGAACGCTACCTGGATGCCTATGCGCCCTTATTCGGCGTATTCGGGGTTTCTTTTGTGGTGATCATTCTGGCCTGTGCGCTGGTTGAAATCCTGAATAGACGCCTGTTCTGGGCGCTTCCTTCAGCCATCTTGTTACTCGGCGCCTGGGGTGCAGCCCAGCTGACGTTTGTTGAGCAGAAAAATCAAAAGCCTTTAACTGTTTCCCTGATTCAGGGCAATATTCCGCAGGACCTGAAATGGCTGACAGAATATCAGGTAAAGACCTTACTGATTTATGCCAATCTGAGCAAAACCGAATGGGGCCGAGATCTGATCGTCTGGCCAGAATCTTCGATTCCCATGTTCCAGACTGATATTGAAGCCTTTCTGGAAGCCATGAAAGTCCAGGCTGAAAAATCCGGAACGGCCTGGGTGACCGGCATTCCGTATTGGGATTTGGCCGAATCTCAGACTGCGGGCTATCCAAAATATTACAACAGCATTATGGCGAGCGGAGATGAATCGGATGGACTGTACAAGAAACAGCGTCTGGTTCCGTTTGGTGAATATATTCCCTTGTCAGGCTGGTTAAGCTGGGTATTGCCGGGTTTACAGAATGATCCGTCCATGAGTGGTTTTACTCGGGGTACAGATCATCAAGAACCGTTGAATGTAAAAAATCATCCTTTGGGTTCTGCGATTTGCTATGAGGTGGCTTATCCTAATTTGACCCGCCGTAATGCCAGCCAGAGTGATTTTCTGGTAACCGTATCTAATGATGCCTGGTTTACCGGTACAGCAGGGCCGCTACAGCATCTGCAGATGGTGCAAATGCGTGCCAAAGAAAATGGCCGCTGGTTTATCCGTGCCACCAATACTGGTGTGACTGCGTTTATTGATCACAATGGTCATATTGTGAAAAAAGCCCCGATGGATCAGGAAGCGGTATTACGTGGTGAACTTCCAGCCATGCAGGGCGAAACCCCGTATATGAAACTCAGCGACTGGCCGGTCCTGATCTTCTCTGTTCTACTCTTGCTAGTAGGCTGGCGCTTCCGTCCACGTAAAGTGGATGTCAGCTTTAAATCTAGACGGTAATTTCTTCAAGTCCCCCTTTTACAAAGAAAGGGGGATTTAGGAGATTCCTGAATATCAAATCTTATCAACCTCTCCTAAACTCCCGTTAATAAAGGGAGAAACGCTCAAGGCAATAAAAACCGAGGTCAAAGCCTCGGTTTTTTCATCTTTTTAAAATTTAAAACTGTACTGCCAGATAACAGAGCATGCTGGCTAAAGACAGCATCGGTACATGACGATAAATGTGAACTACAGCCTGTTCAAATGCTGAGCTTTGCTCGGCCTGAATGCGAATAACACTCGCATTTAATGCTGACCAGAAACATAGAGCCATTAAACTGCTCATCAAACTGATGGCAAAGAAAGCCACTATAATCTGGCTGCTACCTTCGGTGCTCTGCCATAAATGAACGATTCCCTGACTGACCGGCAACATGCTTAAAACCAGAAGAACAGATTTCAGCATCAACCAGTGAAATTGGTTGATTTCATCTTTCAAGATAAATGCTTTCATATGTTTCTCAGTTGGCGAGTCAGGTGCCTTTCAGAGCATTATGAGCTTTTTCAAATAAATAGAAAGTGTAGCTTTATTCATATCTTACGAGAATTGTAATAGATAAACATGGGAATAATTCTTATTATAACTCGCATATCGTTTCTATTATTTAATTTATATAATTTTCAAAAACTTATATTGTATTTTATAATTAATACCTATTATCACTTCACTTAACACAAAAATAAGCTATGAAGTGAAGTGATATATTCCATTCAGTGAGAATTTATAATGATTCTCGATTATGGCTGATAATAAATATCGGCATCTGTTCCTTCACCGCCCGCTTGACCATCTGCCCCAAATGAATACAGATCGAAGCTTCGGCCGTCGGTACCCGGAATCACATATTGCAGTTCATTATCCCAGCTATCTTTTGGAAAACCGCCTTTGACATAACCACCCGGCATCCAGTTTTTTGCAGTCGCTGGCTGGTTCACCAGTGCATCCAGACCACCTTCCTGCATGCTTGGATATTTACCATTATCGAGCTTATATTGATCCAGTGAACCTGCAATGCTCTGTAACTTGATCACGGTGGTATCTACTTTGGCTTTTTCACCGCGCCCCATCACGTTCGGAACGATCAGCGCAGCAAGCACACCAAGAATAACAATCACCACCATGACTTCGATTAAGGTAAAGCCTGTCTGTTTATTTAATTGTTTCCTTTTCATTCACTCTCTCTCATTCATTTGCATTATTCAGACCACTTGAATCTTGATCACAGCAAAATTCTAACTGGTTACTGTTTAAATCATATTATTCATATTCACAATTGGCAGCATTACTGCTATCACAATGACCAGAACAATACTGGCCATCAGAACCAGCATTAAAGGTTCCAGCAAAGCCAGTAAAGTTGAAATCAGGGTGGTCACTTCACGATCCTGCATCTGTGAAGCACGCTCCAGCATTCGGTCGAGTTCACCGGATGCCTCGCCACTTCTGATCATTTGTACCATCATCGGCGGGAAATAACCACTGCGTTCCAGTTGGGTTGCCAGGTTACCGCCTTCGGTCACTTTTTCAGCAGCCAGATTCACCGCATCACGGATTACCCAGTTATTGCTGACCGCAGCTCCAATGCGCAATGCATCGACTAGCGGCACGCCAGACTGGGTCAAAATGGATAAGGTACTGGCAAAACGCGCGGCATTAATCCCGCGTGATAGTTTCCCAAATAGCGGCAGCTTTAAAGTCAGACGGTCAAAGGCATAATGCCCGGCGGTGGTTCTTAAAAACCGGACCAACAGGAAAATCCCCAAGGCTCCACCGATCAATAAAAATGGCCAGGCAAGGCGGATAAAATCACTGGCTTTCATCAAGGCCACGGTAATCCAGGGCAGGGCATCTTTACTCTGGTCAAAGGTCTTGACGATATCCGGCACCACATAGGTCATCAGTCCCATCACGATTGCAAAGGACATCAGCATCAGGATAATCGGATAGATCATTGCACCTTGAATTTTTTTCTGCATGGCGAAACGATTTTCGGTATAGTCTGCCAGTTGGTCCAGAATAAGATCCAGGTGCCCGGAACGCTCACCGGCCGCAATCGTGGCAATATACAGCTCGGGAAACCGTCCTGATTGCTGCAAGCCTTGCGCCAGACTATGCCCTTCCAGTACTTTTGAGCGCACTGACATCAGCAGGTTTTGCACATGTACTTTTTCACTTTGCTTGCCGACGGCGCGAATGGCTTCTTCCAATGGAATCGCGGCAGCGACCAGTACGGATAACTGCCGGGTCATCAGAGCCAGATCATAGGCGGTGAGGCTTTTTTCAAACCATTTTCGTCGATAATGCCGGTCTTTTTTCTCGATAGGATCGACAGAGACTGGAATAAGCGCTTTATCCCGTAATTGTTGCCGGATCTGACGCGCAGAATCCCCTTCCAGCACGCCTTTTTGCTGCTTCCCTGAAGCATCAAGCGCAATAAACTGATATGCAGGCATTGTAATGCTCTAATTTTCCAAAATTTTGCTTAACGCTGTTGCGTCAGACCACCCAAATCATTCATATTCTTTGATATAAATTATCTGCTCACTCTAACATAATCGAACTTTAAGCACGACGAAATTTCTTCAGGATCTCCACCCCAAGATATGCAAAATTCTCACCCAGATTCAAGTCCACTTTATCGCGTACGCATTGCTGTACCTGTGCATGTATTTGATTGTTTTGATTACACAATGAGTGTAGAACAATTTGAACAGGCGCAGATTGGCGCACGTGTACTGGTGTCGTTTGGCCGGCAGAATCTGGTCGGGGTGATTATCGAAAAACTGTCCGCAGACACTCCTCTCGACCCGCGCTTTAAACTTAAGGCTGTGACCGAACTGCTCGATGAACGTGCCATTATAGATAGCAAAGTTTTAAGTTTGTTGACATGGTCAGCACAGTATTATCAGTTTCCGATCGGTGAAGTCGTCCACAGTGCCCTGCCGACCCTGCTGCGCCAGGGTAAGCCTTATAACCTGCTGGCCCGTACTTGGAAGCTCCTGGACACTAATGCCGAGGCCAAAGTTCGCCGTTCGGACAAGCAGCAGGAAGCTTACCGGATTTTAAAACTGCATCCGGTCGGGACCACTGAAACTGTGCTCAACATGGCCGGGATTGAAACCGCGACCTTAAAAGCACTGGAGAAAAAAGAGATTTGCGCCTGTGTGCTGGAGCCACAAGATTTCAGTCCGCAGCCGATGCAACTGGCACAGATGCCGCTAACGGCCAATCCTGAACAAAAACATGCAGTCGAACAGGTATTAAAATATCGCAATCAATATCAGGCTTTTTTACTGGATGGTCTGACCGGCAGCGGTAAAACTGAAGTGTATTTGCAGATCATGGAGCAGGTACTGAAACAGGGCAAACAGGTGCTGGTGCTGGTACCGGAAATCGGCCTGACGCCGCAAACCATCAGCCGTTTTCAGTCCCGTTTTCATTGCCATATTGCGCTGCTGCATTCCGGGCTGAATGATTCCAAACGGCTACAAGCCTGGCAGTCGGCGGAAACCGGCAAAGCCTCGATTGTGCTGGGTACACGTTCCGCCATTTATACGCCAATGCCGAATCTGGGCCTGATCATTCTGGATGAAGAACATGACCTGTCCTTTAAACAGCAGGAAGGCTTCCGCTATCATGCCCGAGATGTCGCCCTGTACCGCGGCCATTTACAGCAATGTCCGGTAATCTTAGGGTCAGCCACTCCAAGCATTGACAGTTATGCGCTGGTGCAACATGGCAAGATGCAGGTGCTGGAGCTGAACCAGCGTGCCGGCACGGCCTTGATGCCCAAAATCCATATTCTGGATTTAAAAGTCGCACAGAAGCAGCATGGGATTAGCCTGCAATTGATTCAGGACATCAAAAAGCGTCTGGAGAAAAAGGAACAGGTGCTGATTTTTTTAAACCGCCGTGGCTATGCCCCCGTTCTGCTTTGTGGCAGTTGCGGCTGGCAGGCACAATGTCCGCACTGTGATGCCAACTTCACTGTACACCGTCAGCCTTATCAGCATCTGCATTGTCATCATTGCGGTACCATTCACCGTATGCCGGAACACTGCCCGCAATGTCAGCATCAGGAACTGGTTACACTGGGCATGGGCACCGGCAAAGTCGAAGAACATCTGAATGAACTCTTTCCGGATTTTGAGGTGATTCGGGTCGATCGCGATTCCACCAGTCGGGTCGGCAGCTGGCAGAAAATCTATGACAAGATTCAGAAAAGCGAACCGGCAATTCTGCTCGGCACCCAGATGCTGGCCAAAGGCCATCATTTTCCTTATGTGACGCTGGTGGCGATTCTGGATATTGATTCCGGTCTGCTGAGTGTGGACTTCCGTGCTACTGAACGGACTGCGCAACTGATCGTGCAGGTGGCTGGCCGTGCCGGACGTGGTGAACACAAAGGCGATGTCTATTTGCAAACGCTCAGGCCTGATCATGCCCTACTAAATACCCTGGTCAATGAAAATTATCGCGTGTTTGCCCAGCAGACCTTAAAAGAACGGCAGATGGCCCAGATGCCGCCCTACCGTTATGCCATCCTAATTCGCTGTGAATCCAAGGATCAGGCACAAAATACCGAATTCTTACAGAAACATGCAGCTCTTCTCAGGCAATATCCCGATCTGGTGCTGGACATCTGGGGACCGATTCCTGCGCCAATGGAACGTAAGGCTGGACGCTATCAGTCACATATGGTGCTATTGTCAGCGGATCGTCCACGTCTGCATTACTATGTGCGCAGCTGGTGGCAAAACATGCTGCAGGACAAGCCTTCCAGCATGAAGCTCACGCTGGACATCGACCCTCAGGAACTGAGCTAAGAGATATTGCGCCTGAGGGTCGCTCTAGAATACGAAACTGCGAGTCTGGATCAAGCATAAATTTAGGGCAGGAAAATGTCGATACTGTTACAAATAACACTGGTTCTGGTCATTGCACTGTTGATGGTGCCACTGAGTAAAAGGCTCAGGTTGCCAAGTGTGCTGGGCTATCTGTTAACAGGAATTATCTTGAGCCCAGGCCTTTTGCATCTGATTCAGGCACCCGAAGTCATGCGTAGTTTCATGCAAGTCAGCCTGATGGCGCTCATGTTCTGGATCGGCCTGCAACTCAGACCACAACGCATCCTCCAGATCCACCCCACCCTATGGATGATGGCAACTTTACAAGTACTGACCAGCGCGCTGATTTTCAGTTTGATGGCATGGACCTTTTTGCAGCAAGGTCTGCTTGCTAGCATCGTGATTGGGCTTGCCGGCAGTTTGTCTGCCATGACACTGGTCATTCAACAGTTGAACAACCAGCAACAGTTTGCCACCAGTTATGGTCAACAGACCTATTCGATTCTGCTGGTTCATGCCCTGTTGGCCATTCTGGTGATTGCAGCCATTCCCTTATTTGCCGGGATTCGATCCACTGAACATGGCGTGGCCTACTTTGCTGCGATCATCGCGACATTGAGCGGTCTGTTCCTGTGTAATCGTTACCTGATGCAACCGCTATATCGCTGGATTGCCAAAAGCGGCGGTCATGAACTACATGTCATTGTGACAGTCACAGTGATCTTGGCATTATTGGTATTAATGAATACCCTCGGAATAAATCTATTCCTGGGAGCCTTGTTTGCCGGCATTTTACTGGCAGATTCAGATTTCAGGCCAGCGGTAGAAAGTGCTATTCGGCCTTTTCAGGGCTTGTTGATCGGCCTGGCATTTATCAGTCTGGGCATGTCACTAAAATTGTCTGATCTGCTAGATTTCCCCTGGATGATTCTGGGCGGAACTTTGGCTTTAATCTTGATCAAGTTTACTGTTACTTTGGTATTGGCACGCTATTATCAAAATAGCTGGCGCAATACTACCCTGCTGGCTGGCAGCTTGGCACAGGGGGGTGAACTTGCCTTACTGGCACTGATGATTGCAGTATCCGACCAGATTATTACGGGTGATCTGCTCTCTCCCTTGCTGTGGATGGTGAGTTTTTCCTTGCTGCTGACCCCCGCATTTTATTGGTTATTGCACAGTCAGATCTTACCGCGTCTGGATCGCCACAATCATCTGGCAGCGACTTTTGAAACTGATATTAATCCTCAAGCCCATACGCCAATCCTGCTGATTGGCTTTGGCCGCTTCGGACAGATCATTGCCCGGATTTTACTGCAACAACAGCATGCATTTAGTGTCATGGACAGTACTGTGCCAGCCACTGAGCTTCTGGGGCAGTACGATATCCCTTTCTATCAGGCAGATGCGACAGAACCGGCAGCCTTGATGCAGGCAGGGGTTGCCACGGCGCAACAGGTCATTGTCGCCATTGATGATATTGAAGACTCAATGTTGATCGTGCGGCATCTTCGGCTGAATTATCCTGAAATCAGTTTATGGGTTCGCGCTCGTGACCGGCATCATGTGCAGTTATTACAGGATTTGGGCGTGCAACACATCTGGCGTGAAACCTATCTTTCTGCATTAGAATTGAGTCGCGCCTTATTAGACCAGCTCAATACTAACCCCAAAGAAAGCCAGTTACAGATCCAGAACTTCCGTGAACAGGATGAACAGCTTTTAAGCAGCCAGTATGATCTGGATCCAGAACAACATTCAACAGATAAAAAGTACCGGAACAGTTTGGCTGAACTGGAGTATCTATTTGCTCAAGATCAACGCTATAAAGTGCCAAAACCAGAGATGTCGCAGCAACCAGATACAAACAGCGTAACAATTGATATGTTAAGGGATGATCTGTCATAACTTGTGTTTTACAATAATGACACCATTAAAACAGGGTTATGGAGAATTTTATGTCTGATTTACGCCAACGCTTTTTTATTGAAGATAGCCCTGTTCGTGGTGAAGTGGTGCATCTTGAAGAAGCTTTACAAACTATTTTAGCGCAACGTGACTATGCACCTGCAGTTAAAATCCTGTTAGGTGAAATGCTCAGTGCCACTGCCCTGCTGGCCAGTACATTGAAAATTAAGGGCCGTATCAGCCTGCAAATTCAGGCATCAGGTACATTTAAATGGGCCATGGCAGAATGCAACCATTTGGGTGAAGTTCGTGCTTTGGCGGATTATGAAGAAGACCCGCACTTTCTGGTGGGCGAAGACAGCAGTACGGTTTTGAAGGCACTAAACTCTCCGGTTCTGTTCATCAATATCGAACCAGAAATGGGTGAACGCTATCAGGGTATCGTACCCCTTGATAAAGAAAACCTGGCGGGCTGTCTGATGCAGTATTACGATCTGTCGGCACAGATTCCGACGCGCATCGTACTGGCAAGTGACCAGCAGCGTGCGGGCGGTTTACTGATTCAGCTGTTACCACGTAATAGTGAAGAAGAACAACGCCGTGTAGATGAAGATCTGTGGCCACGTCTGACCATGCTTACAGAAACCTTGAAGGCTGAAGAACTGGTTGGGTTGCAAGCTACTGATATTCTATATCGTTTATATAATGAAGAAGAAGTGCGTCTGCCAGATACGGAAGTGTTGAAGTTTGGCTGTACCTGCTCTAAAGAGCGTTGTGCCGTTGCCTTGCAGCAAATCGGTATAGAGTCGATCCGTGAAACACTGGAATTCCAGAATCCGATCGAGATGGACTGTCAGTTCTGTAATAGCCAGTATACGTTTACGGCTGAAGAAGCTTTAGGTCTTTTCGGTGAGCATCTGAGCTAACCAACCCTACTTCTCTGTTTTAAAAAGCATTCTTCAGGAATGCTTTTTTTCCATTTGAATCTCTACAACGCTGAAGAATAGAAAAAAGTATGTCCTTACAGTAGAAAATTCGCCCGTTCCTTAAGTTTCACTCTCTGGTAAATCTCACCCCAGACCTCTACTTAAATTGCGATATTATTTACATCAATAAAAGCCTAACATTTCTCATTTTCAGAAAATTTAAGAGAAAATAATCACATTTTATTTTCTTGATTTAATTACACTTTTAAAATAAATTAGAGCAATAATTCTAAAACGAATAGATTATCTTACCAACAGGCATGTTATGAAGAAATTATTGAATACTCTAGTAATGGGGATGAGTTTGGCCGTAGTTTCAAGTTTGGCCTTTGCCTATGAAGATCCGCTAGTGGGTAAATGGAAAACCATTGATGATCAATCTGGCTATTCCCGTGCAGATGTAGAAATTCGCAAGAAAGCGGATGGTAGCTATGAAGGGATTATTGTTGAAACACGCAGCCTGCCAGGTGCAGAAAAAATGGGGATCTGCCATAAGTGTCCAGATCAGCTCAAGAACAAGCCTTTCCTAGGGTTGCCATTTATCTGGGATTTTAAAGCAGATCCAAAAAAACCGCGTGAATACCATGATGGCAAAGTGCTCGATCCGATCAGCGGCAAAGTATACAAAGGTAAAGCACGCTTAAGCACGAATGGTAAACGTCTGACCTTACGTGGTTACGTCGGCGTATCAGTGATCGGACGCAGTGTAACCTGGGTAAAATATTAATTTAAAATATAGATTTTAAAGCCCCTGTTTTCAGGGGCTTTTTACTTTGTCATGATTTGAAACAAGAAGGTACAAATAAAAACTGTTTCCTAGGGCGGAAAATTATAATAATGGTTTGAATACGGTTATTTTTTATTCATGTATATATGATGATCAATCTTCAGCCTCGTTCAACCTCAATTCTGCCTTTCGGGCTGTTATGTCATCCTCATTTGGTGCCACCTGTTCATCGCAGCTTTGTCAATATACGTGCCCTGCTGATCGAATATAAAACTATAAAAACAGGTTCAGCCTCCATCCTTTTGTATTTAGATGCTACTGAAGCAGATTTGGTCAGAGAGGCCGCATCATTGCATGCTCCCGTATATTCTCTCTGCATTTATGATCAGCTGAATCATCATGCCAAATATGCAGATCAGGAAAAAGATGGTGCTTTATACCAGCACCGTAATTTTCCTTTCATTTTGCATAGTTAGGCGGTTTAAGGAGTAGATCCATGACTACGATTCAATACCAAGAAAGTTTTTCACACGGTTATATTCCATCGGAAATTGTGGATGATCGTTCATTTGACCTGGCTCACTTTGCCGAAGCATGCGGACAAAGCCCGGAATGGGTCATGCAACTGATTGAATATGGAATATTGCCGGACCGTTCCAAAACCCAGCACAGTATCTTCCTGGGTGAAGATATATCACGCGCACAACGCGCCTACCGTCTGCAACGCGATTTCGATGCTTCGTTTACTGCAGTTGCCATGATGCTGGATTTGATCGATGAAGTGCAAGAGTTACGCCGTGAGGTTAAACATTTGCAACTCAAGTAAATCCTCTAATGCTCTGTCTATCTGCATGCTTTTGCGGTAGCTCAGAGCTATCTATTTAATTTTAAAATGAGAGTATTAGAGTTACTATGAAAACCAAAGATTGTAATAAGAAAATCAAATACATGTTCCCCGAATATCGCGATTTAATTGTCCAGCTTCGGGAGGAAGATCCACACTTTGCCAAGTTATTTGAGGAGCATAGTGAACTGGACAAGCAAATCACTCAGCTGGAACTGGATCCAGTCAATCAGATCAATAGCGATATTGAACTGATTAAGCGTAAGAAGTTAAAAATAAAAGACGAAATATATAAAATACTGACGCAAACGGCTGAGGCAGGAAACTTGTCTTAAGTAGGAGCCAGGCAAGCCAAGCCAGGATCATCCTGCACATTGTGCCTGATGTTTGAATCCGCTTGGCTATGCTTAAAAATGTTATCTTTGTATACAAAAAAGATGTCACTGTTTTTATTTTAATTTGGTCAGTTTTTCGACTTTTTCTACGGTTTTTTTGACAGACTGCCTGATGGGCTTATAGTCCAGCAACCAGAGCAGGTTGATGTGTTGATCTTTATTTTGCTGTGCTAACAGATCAATCACGCTTTTCTCGCCCAAACCCACCAAGTGTCTGCGATAAAAATAATAGATTAATAATATGGTCGTAATACCCATGACGATTAGCATTATCCAAAATCCGGTGGGAGATTTCAAACCTGGAATAAACTCAAAATTCATCCCATAAATACCAGTTAACAGGCTCAAAGGTGCGAAGATGGCCGTGATAATGGCCAATATACGCATGTTTTCATTGGTTTGGTTGGCGATTGCAGAAAAATGTAAATCTATAGTAGCTTGGATCGAAGCACGCAGACGAACAATATGTTTCTGAATTCGCTCCACATGACTGATCAAATCATTGATACGGACTAGCAATATATCCAGTCGTTCAGACTTTTTCTTACCTTTCGCATGTGGGTAATTATCTATAATTTCATCCCTGAATTCTTGTAGAGTATCAATCTGCTCTTCACATAAATCTTCAACCTGCTGAAACGAGATGCTTTCTTGTAATAACTGATCCCATTTCTTAAATCGGCGACGCCCTTGCAATAATTCTTGCTGCCAGAATCCAACCCGTCGGGTCAGCGGTACACGCAAATCCAGATAACCATCCACCATGCTGTTTAGTAGGCGCAAGGACAAATCAAAAGGTGAAGCTGGAAGTTTACGTGACTTATTCTGTTCCCTGTTAGAATGAATAAAATTTAGCTCAATCCGGGAAATATAGTTTTGTAGGACTTTATTTCCTTGTTCACGTACCGTAACCAGAACTTGCGGCGTGATAATAAAACTGACAGGTGTGGTAGCCAGACCAAACATTTGTTCATGCTGTTCATCTGTCGTCCCTATCTCATCATCCGGAGTAATGAGCTTACGGAAAATCAGCAAGTTATAATCATCCATCGTATCAAATGAACAGGGATGCTCTAAATTTAAAATATCTTTTACATGAAATTCATTTAAAGACATATGAGCATGTTGATATATTTCTTTTTGCCAAGTTTCTACACGATTTACAACATCTATGCGGGTGCAATCAATCCAGATAAATTCAAGTTGAGTTTCAGCATCTGTAATGCGTTCTTTTTGTACAGAAAGATAATGATCTGAAAGATGCTGATAAAAATAATAAATTTTCATTAAAACTATTCTCTATTCACTATTTTAATTGCTCTATGACTGAATAGAAACTTAAGCCACTTTATCTATCAGCCTTAAAATTATGAGTCGGGCTGAAACCTTAAGCAATCACATAATGCTTTTATTTATAAGTCTTCATGACTACGCAGCTTAAAATAAGGTACAAAAAAGCCCTGTACCTGCCAAAGCAATCACCTTGGCAAAGTACAGGGCTTTTACTGATCTTTTATTCACATGGACTCAGCCATGTGAATGTGCAATCAATTATGCTTGTTCGATGTCTTTCATAGTCAGTTTAATACGACCACGGTTATCAACATCCGCAACCTGTACTTTCACATCCTGACCTTCTTTTAAAACATCTGCCACATTCGCAATACGCTCGTTCGAGATTTGAGAAATGTGAAGTAAACCGTCCGTACCTGGAAGGATGTTTACAAACGCACCAAATTCTACGATACGAATGACTTTACCTGCATAGATGGTACCTGGCTCAACTTCAGCAGTAAGTGCCTGGATTTTTGCAATTGCCGCTTGCGCAGCCGCTTTAGTTTCACCAAATACACGAACTGTACCGTTATCTTCGATATCGATTGCCGCTTTGGTTTCTTCAGTAATCGCACGAATGGTCGCGCCGCCTTTACCGATCACATCACGGATTTTATCCGGATTGATGTTGATTACCTGGAATGTCGGTGCGTGCATCGAAATTTCAGGACGCGCACGTGAAATCACCTGGTTCATCTCATTCAGGATGTGCATACGACCCGCATAAGCTTGGTTCAATGCAGATTCCATGATCTCTTCAGTGATGCCTTCGATCTTGATGTCCATTTGTAGCGCAGTAATACCGTTTGCAGAACCAGCTACTTTAAAGTCCATATCGCCCAAGTGATCTTCATCACCCAAGATGTCAGAAAGCACTGCAAAACGCTCGCCTTCTTTCACAAGACCCATCGCGATACCCGCAACTGGTGCTTTCAGTGGAACACCTGCATCCATTAACGATAATGAAGCACCACATACAGACGCCATTGAAGACGAACCGTTTGACTCTGTGATGTCAGAAACGATACGGATCACGTACGGGAAGCGGTCAGCCGCAGGAAGTACAGCTTGAACACCACGACGTGCCAGACGACCATGACCGATTTCACGACGCTTAGGACCAGATTCACGACCAGTTTCACCTACAGAGTATGCAGGGAAGTTGTAGTGCAACATGAAGTTGTCAGTTTTGGTACCTGCAAGGGTATCAACCATCAGTGCATCACGAGTATTACCCAAAGTTGTTGTTACCAACGCCTGAGTTTCACCACGTGTGAACAATGCAGAACCGTGTGCACGATCTAGAACACCCACTTGTACGTCAATTGCACGAACAGTTTTGGTATCACGACCATCAATACGTGGCTTACCAGACAGGATATTGTCACGTACGGTACGGTATTTAAGATCTTCGAATAATTCGTTAACTTCATCAGCAATGCCAGTTTCGTCATTTTCAGGAACGAATTGAGCCAATGCTTCTTCTTGAAGTGCATCAAGTGCTGCATAACGTTCATGCTTAACTGCAATGGTGTATGCTTCAGAAATTTTCGCTTCGAATGCTTCTTTCAATTTGCCAAGAAGTTCTTCATTTTTAACCGGAGCAACCCAAGTTGACTCAGTTGCACCCGCAGCGGCAGCAAATTCTTTGATCGCCTGGATCGCGATTTGCATTTCGTCATGACCAAACAATACAGCGCCCAGCATCTGGTCTTCTGAAAGCTCTTTCGCTTCAGATTCAACCATCAACACTGCAGATTCTGTACCGGCAACCACAAGATCAAGATCAGACTCTTTGAGTTGTTCAAGGTTCGGGTTCAGAATGTATTCGCCGTTGATCAAACCAACGCGTGCGCCACCGATTGGACCACGGAATGGTGTACCAGCGATAGACAATGCAGCAGATGTACCTAACATTGCAGCAATGTCAGCATCCATCGTTTTGTCAGAAGAAATAACGGTTGCGGTTACTTGAATTTCGTTGAAGTAACCTTCCGGGAATAACGGACGGATTGGACGGTCAATCAGACGTGAAATTAAAGTCTCAGCTTCAGACTGACGGCCTTCACGCTTGCCATAACCACCCGGGATACGACCAGCAGCATATTGCTTTTCTTGATAGTTTACAGTCAATGGGAAAAAGTCTTGACCTGCTTTTGCTTTAGGCTGTGCAACAACTGCTACAAGCACCTGTACACCACCCATGGTGATTACAACACTGTTTGCCTGACGGGCAATACGACCTGTTTCTAAAGTTACAGTGTGCTGACCGAATTGAAATTCTTTACGAACAATATTAAACATCGACATGTTTTATTTTTTCCTAATTTTATTCTAGTGGAGACCCCTAAGGTTTGGCATTCACGACCAGCTGGACGAATAAATGACAAAGCTTAGAAGCCGACCTCACCAGATTAAATACTATTTTTAAACACAAAGAAGGAGCGAAATATTCGCCCCTTCCACAGACCTAGCCATAAGCTAAGCCAACTTTAGTTTTCAGCAATACAGCACAAAGCATGCAATAAACCCGAAAATAAAGTTTAAATCGAATTAACGACGTAAACCTAAAGCACCGATCAAAGCTACATAACGACCGTGGTCTTTACCATTTAGGTAATCAAGAAGCTTACGACGTTGGTTAACCATACGGATCAAACCGCGACGGCTATGGTGGTCGTGTTTGTGCTCTTTGAAGTGACCTTGTAAGTCATTGATTTGAGCAGTTAAAAGAGCTACTTGAACTTCTGGTGAACCAGTGTCGTTTTCAGCGCGAGCAAATTTAGCAATGATCTCTGCGCGATCTGCGTTAGTTAAAGCCATTCGATTTCTCCGAGATGCTTATATATTTTGATAAAAATCAAAGTAATGAGAATTCAAAACCTTGACTGCCGTGCATCACTACAGCAAGTTGCATATTTTAAGGGAAAATGCGTCAAATTGCAAAAAGAGATCCATACTTTCGCATAGTTTTGGTCGCTCATTTTCTGGGTGCTGATCCGCTAAGCTCCGGTTCATGAAGTATTTATATACTGCAGTATGATTAAGGGAAAAATGATGAAATGAATGTGACTGAAATTTTTCTGTAAAGCTCAAGCGTGATGTAATTTACCCACATCGTCAGCCTGCTCCGAAAAAATGAATAAAAAAAAGCCCGAGTAAACTCGGGCTTTTTGGCGCTGTAGTTCTTTCTCTTATCATTATTATTTATTGTATTGTTATATAGCGTTTTACGCTTATTATTATTTTCAAACATCCTGTTGAAAATTCATCTTCCGTGTATGGTAGATTTTGCCACACTCTCTCCAGACACATAGAGGTATTTAGCGCATCTCGGTGTAAGCCATTGCGTACAATTTCCCGCCTGACAGTTGCACAATATTACATTAATCTCGTTTTATTTAACTTTAGTTACCTAAATCTACTCAATAAATTATATAAATTAGGTTAAGGAATTAAGATAATAATCTAACAACTTAGAAGTTAAAAAATAACAGGATATAAAAAAGCCTTGTAGTCTCTCCCAAAACTACAAGGCTTAGCGGCTGTAAGTTTCCTCTTTTACTTACTTCACTGTAAGTTCGCTGTCTACCGACATTATTATTATCATTATGCGATTATGCTCAACTTTCCATGTTGAGTTATTTTGTAGGACCAATCTTCTCAAATACTGAGTAAAAGCTCTATGCGTCAATTTCCTGAATCCTTGTAAGCTTTTACCTACACGATTTGATTATTTTTTGCCAACCAAATTACTAGATTGTTCAATAATTTTCTGACTCAAACCACTTTTTCTTATGCTTCTAACACATAGTGCTTGTGTAAAAGCATCATAATCCACCAATAAACTGACCACCTTTTTAGCTCGAGTAATTGCGGTATAAATCAACTCTTTGCTCAATAAGTTTTTTGCATATTGATCCAGTACCACTGCGGTATGGGCAAACTCTGAACCTTGAGATTTGTGAATGGTCAGCGCAAAAGCAGTTTCAATGCTTTTAGGTAAACGGGTGGCTAATACCCATTTTTCCAGACTCGGGAAATACACTTCAAACTGACGCTGACCAGAGTGATCACGTAAAAAACAGATGCCAATATCACCATTGGATAGTCCCAACTGATAGTCGTTATACCCCATCATCACAGGTCGTCCGACATACCAGTCACCCTGTTTCAACTGACCTTGGGCTGCCAGAAAACGTTGCTCAATCTGCAGATTGATCTTGAGCAGCCCCAGATCACCAGAACGGATTGCAGTTAAAATCCGGTAATCATCAAAAGTTTTGACCACCTGTTGCACATACTGCTCAAAATCAGCTGAGTTTTCTTCTGATTGTATGGCCTGTACATAAGCCTGATAACCATACATAAGCTGGTCATAATACTGATTCAAGTTATGCGCGGTCTGTTCGGCGCCAGCGAGCAGGTATTGCAACTGCAACTGGTCGATCTCAACCTGATCCAAATCGATCGCCTGTAACTCACTGGCTGCCACAATCTGCTGCTCAAATTTCCGTAGTACTGCCGAAGGCTCATGACTCTGCTGGATAAACTCTGCCATTGCCCCAATCCTGGCTCCAGCCGCAAAACGTCGCGTGGTGATTAAATTGACCCGGTTATCCTTCAGAGTGGCCACTTGCTGTAAATCTGCCAGTACCGTTCCGACATCCACAGAGGCCAGCTGGTCTGCATCACCGAGTAAAATCAGCCGTGCATGAGGCGGTACGGCGGCCAGCAACATCTGGGACAGATTCAAATCCAGCATTGAGGCTTCATCGACCACGATCACATCATAGGGCAAAGGCTGCTTGGCATGAAAGCGTGGCTGTCCGCGAGTACCCAGACCTAGTAAGCGATGCAGGGTCACCGGTTGTAACTGTTTTAATGCTTCTAGCTCAAACTGTTGTAACGCTTCACTGTGCAAGGCTTTTTGCAGTGCTTCTTTCATTCGCTGCGCGGCCTTTCCGGTAGGTGCTGCCATAGCGATCCGTATATGCGGCAAGGCTTCATACAGCACAGCAATAATATGCGCCAAGGTATAGGTTTTACCTGTTCCAGGCCCGCCGGTAATAATATTCAGTGCCTGCTGCGCAACCATTTCCAGTGCCAGTTTCTGCTGTGGATCTGAGAGAAGATTGCGATTATGCTCGCTTAAATTCACCGGAGTCACCGTTTGTGACTTGATCCGTACCAACTGTGTAGCGACTGCCTGTTCCAGTTGCCAGTAGCGGTACAGATATAAATGCTGATCTGCACAAATAAATGGTGCAATTCCTGCACTCTGCTGACGGTGGTCTAGAACCAGATTATGCAATAATGCAACCTGCTGAGGATTAACTTCGATACAGCTATCTCCCGCCTGCATCGCTTCCAGCAGTTGCTCGATCAATAATTTTGCTGCCGGATCAAATGCAGCTGTACTGAATGGAGGCTGACACAGATAGTCAATCCAGGCCATTAAATCGGAATGTTGCTGTGACACGTGATTCTGCTCATTTTCCACACAGTTATCCTCAAAGTTATCCACAGGATAATTTCATGTTTAATCTATACATATTTTATAAAATCGCAAAATCATGCTGATTTTTTCTGCTCACAATAGCCCAATATTTGATCCAGTTTTTCTATGAATTCAGAGTCCGGTTGCCAATGATAGGCTCCTTGCTGCGCCTGTCCATTCATCCCGCGCAAATACAGATAGGTTGCGCCGCCCAAGTGCTGCTGAATCGAATAAGTCTGCCTATTGGCACTCAAGTACCGATGCAGCGCCACCAAATACAAAGCAGCCTGCAACCAGTAACTGGACTGGCTCATATTCTGCTGAATCGCCTCAGCACTATAGTGCTGCTGATCCGGCCCGAGGAAGTTACTTTTATAATCGGCAATATGGTAGCGCTGACCATCGAAATACACCAGATCGATGGAACCGGTCAGATATCGCGCCGATTTGGCCTCATTAAAATCGCTCATGACCATGTCATGTTCGAGAAAAAGCTGATGGATTTGCCGAATCTGCAAAGGGGCATCGGTCAAGGACATATAAAAAGGAAATTCTGACAGATAGTGTTTAGCCTCCAGCTGTGCCAAGGCAAAATCTGTCTGGATCGGAGTGGCCAGAATGTCATGTACCCAGTGATGCATCAGATTCAGCAAAATATCTTCTGTGATCTCGTCCAGCAATCCCTCAAAAGCAGTCTGGAAAATACTGTCCACATTCAGCGTTTCAGTGCTTGTAGGGCCTGTGAGCTGGGCCACTTCCTGTTCAAAAAACTGGATAAAGGAATCATCCTCCAGCCCATCGAAATACACTTGAAACTGACCTAAAAATTCCAGCAGAGCTGAACGCTCGAGCTGTTGTGCCGAGTAAAACAGCTGCTGCCATTGCTGGCGATAAGCTTCACTTTGATCATGCAGGCGAATTCCGGTCAATAACTTATAGTTCAGGCTGGACAATACGCGCTGCATGCTATGACGCAATTCCTCGGCTTTGAAATCTGCCTGAACTGTGGCCTGAAACAGGGTTCGCAGATTCACCACAGCATCCTGATAATGCAGGAAAAAGGCCTGTTCCAGTACACTACGTATATAAAAAGCCTGTTCAAATTTTTCTTTCAGTTCCTGCCAGATTTGCGGTGCGGTATTTTTAAAACGGCGCCGAATTTCCAGATTCCAGTAACTGCTGTCCTGAAAATCGATATGTTCAAAAATGCTGTGCAAGAATGTTCCGGCTACGGTACCTTTGGGAAAATTCAGCCTAATCCAGTCTAAGGGCACGGCTGCTGGCTGTTCTTCCAGACCGGTAAAATGAATTTCATCGGCGGCACTATCGGGCTGTTCAGAAGCCGTGACCAGATCGTCCTGCAAGATATGTCCATGTAGCTGATGCTGTGACAAGGCAGTAAAACTGGTTTTGGTTCGCGGATAAAACTGCCGCTCTGGCAAAGGTTGCGCCCGCATGTCAATCTGATGATGGTTCGACTGCTCCACCAGACGCGGTGGTTCCTGAGACAGGGACGGCTCGACCAGACTTAAAGCATGTTGAAACCGTTGATCTCCCTGACCACGCCAGAAGGCCAGCCCGGAATCGGACTGTGCGTTTTGGTCCTGCAGCATGGCATATACCCGGTGACTGGCACGGGTCAGCGCCACATACCAAAGCCGGTGGTTTTCGGCAGCATTACGCGCTGCATTCTGCAGAATCGCCTGCTCATGTAAATTCTTGTGATTGACTGCAATCACCCGGGATTGTTCCAGAATGTTGTCCTGTTCAGGCGCAGACAGGGAAAAATTCAGGTTGCCTTTATTCACATCAAAAGCAGCATCTGCTCCCAATAAAAACACCACTTTAAATTCCAGCCCTTTGGAGGCATGAATGGTCATCAGCTGCACCCCATGATCCCCAGACAGCTTGCGTTCTTTTTCGCTGTCCTTGTCTGAAGGTGACTGAAGCTGGCGCAAATACCAATGATAGAGTTTTTGCGCCCCCTGATAATATTCACTCCGCTGGCTCAGCATCTCGGTCAGATGGCGCAAATTGACCACCACCCGCTCATTGTCCAGACTTTGACTGGCCACCAGATTGGTCCAGACCTGAAACAGGTTCAGTGCATAATTCCAGGCGGTCAAAAAGCCTTTCTCAAACCACATTTCCCGAATTATATCCAGATCGGCAATATAGCGACTGAGGCCTTCACTCTGGCCTTGCAAATCAATCAGTTTTTTCAGATTGAAGCCTAGCAGACGGGTTAGTAAAGCCCGCTTGACCTTGGCCTCATTGAAAGGATCCATGATCGCCGTCAATACTGCCGCGACATCCTGAGCAATTGGACTGGCAAACACGCTCTGTTTGGATTCCTTATAGCAGGGAATGCCCATACGCTGCAGACGCTGCTTCACCTGTTCCAGAGCAAAATGTCCAAATCCCAGTACGGCGATATCATCTGCGCTCAGGCTTTGCTGGTGCTCTTGCTGCTGAAAGTACAGTTGCTGCTGGGCAGACTGATTCAGCAATGCACGGATTTTCCAAGCCACCTGATCTGCTTCCAGATCCGATTCACCTAGCTGAATCCATCGTAAGGGCTGCGGGTTGATCCTGCCCATATCGACCAGATCTGGATGTGGGCGACTACCCGCCTGAATCCGGGTGTACTGCACCTGTTCGCCAAAATCCATTTGCCGCTGGAACAGCGCATCAACCACTTCTACGAGCGGTTTGACTGAACGATGGTTCTGCATCAGGGTATATTCACGACCCTGCTTGTGGCGTACATCAGCGTGTGCCTTGTTATAAGTCAGCATGTCGCCGCCACGGAAACCGTAAATTGCCTGTTTCGGATCACCGACCATAATCATGCAGCCGGACTGCACCCGGTTGGCATCGCGCCAGATCTTGGCCAGCAGATCATCCTGATCCTGATTGGTGTCCTGAAATTCATCGACCAGAATCAGTGGATAACGTGCCTGCACAAACTGGGCAAAACGCTGTCCCTGCTGGCCTTGCAATGCTTCCGCCAATGTACGGATTTGCTGGGAAAAAGTGGTTTCACCCTGCTGCTGCAAGGTTTGCGGCAAACGGGTCTGCACACTTTGAATAATATGAAATTCCAGATGGGTCGTAAGCTGTTGCAGCTGCTCATCCAGATACTGTTTGACCTCGCACAGCGCATCAATTGCCACGATCAGACGATGTTGCAAAATCAGCTGTTGCTCTGCATCCGGACAGCTTTTGTTAAAGACCTGAGTGGTCGGCTGGAAATCGGTTTTCTTGCGGCGCAAATGGCACAGATTCAGTATAATCGGCTGTAATTCAGCATCAAAGAAACTCATGCCACCCTGATTTTTCAGGGCTGCGCTCCAGGTCATAAAGTTTTCACAAATTTCGGTTAACTTGGTCAAAAAACTCTTGTGAAAATACTTCGGACTTTCCTGACAATAACGCCGCATGACGGCAAGATCATGCTCCTGAATATTCACTAATTGACGGATGCAGGCTTCCAATCTGTTCAGGTCACATTCAGCCGGTTCGATCTTGCGGAAATGCTGCTTGCTGAAATTCAGGGCATCACGCACCAGCCCGGTATAATGCTCCACCGGTTTCAGCAGATTCTGAACATACAGATGATTGACCATATATTGTGGCTGTTGCTGAATCCAGTCACGCAGCACATCATGAATCAGCTGCTGGATATACAGATCCTGATCTTCGGTCAGTTCTGCACGTTCAATCTTGCCACTTTCAAATGCAAATTCACGTAACAGTTTCTGGCTAAAGCTGTCCAGGGTGCCGACAAACAGTTCATCCAGCTGGTTCAGCACCAGACGTAAACGGCGACGGGCATAATCCGGCCGTGAACCATAATCTTTCAGTACCTGCTGAAATAAGGGATCGGTTTCATTCTGGATTTTTGCTGTGATTTCAACTGAATTGAGCTGCTGATGATGCTGGATATAGGCCAGGGTTTCCTCAACCCGGAGCCGTACCCGGTTTTTCAGTTCAGCCGTGGCCTTACGGGTAAATGTCGTCGCAATCACCTGATGCGGATAATACTGATCCAGAAAAATCCGCACCATCAGACTGGAGAGCGTATAGGTCTTGCCGGTTCCTGCGGAGGCTTCAATCCAGTGCAGGCCACGGAATTTCATGTCCTGAATCGGATTGGTGGAAATGGCTGTTTGCATCTGCTGCTTTAATAAAGTCATACGGCTATTTCACCCACTCCAGATGTTGATGAATCGGCGCATACAGGCCATGGGCAAAATCATGGCAGCAATTTTGCAAGGCCAGATCCGGATCCTGATCCTGCAAAATAAATTGCCAGTCCTGATGCAGCAGACTGGATTCATCCGAAGCCAAAGGTTTGGCACTCTCATAGCTGTTGTTCCAGGCCTTTAGCAATTCCGGCATTTCCACAATGGTCATCTTGCCCTGTTCATTCTCGGCCCACTGCCACTCTTTTTTCATTAGTAATTCTGCCGGCAAGACCAGCGGCTGCTGTTGACCAATTTCCCAGGCCTTTAACCAGAGCTGCAAATACTCATGTGCCTTGCTCGAACTCAAGCCAGAAAACTTCAGGGTTTTATTACTAAAAATGACAATGCGCTCCAGTTCTGGTGAGCGTGCATCATCATTTAAGTAAGCCAGCCACAACAGATACTCCAGCCAGATCTGGGCACGGCGTTTTTCCGAGGCCGAAGAGGATTGCATACTCAGCCAGTAGCTGCTGTGTGGAACCTGAGGTACGTTTATATGAATGATCAGTTCAGGACTGAACTGCCAGGATTGCTGGGTGACTGGCGTCAGTTCTTTGCCCAACTGTAGCAAACGTTCTTGTAACAGCTGCTGTTCCTGCTGGCTGCCCAGCCAGGTGGCTTGCTGGGTTTTGCCCACCGGCAAACGGTCCAACATCAGATTTGGCTCAATCTCCTGCTCTTGTTGCAACAGGAAATCCCGTACCTGATACTGTTCCAGCTTGTTCAATAATAAGGGTTCCCGGGAACTCGGCAAATCGGCAAATCGAATTGTGGAAACCCCGACACTTTTCAGGAATAGACGTGCAGGGAAAATCATATCGCGGATCCATTCATCACCTTTGAGTACCCGGATTTCTTTTTGTTCTAGTGCCGGATAATGTGCATTAATCCAACTGCTGCGTTTGCCTTCGGCACTACGGATATACTCTGCTACCGCAAACCACTGATCCTGATAACGTGGTGTCTGCATATCTATAAATCCGGCCGGATCAAAAGGCTGCAAGGGATGTACATGATAAAGCTGTTGGATATGTTGAGCCACGGACAGACCATGCATATCCACCATCGGATCGACTTCGGCATCCGGCTGTTCAGACTGGCAGATCAGCGCGAGATGCTGAACCAGTTCCTGCAAGGCAGTGGATGGATCGCGAGCTTCACCATCCTCCAGATCAAAGCCATTATAGAACAGCCATAGATTTTCCTGTGCCAGCAGCAAGGCATCCAGAAAAGCGCCCTGCTCGTCATCCAGACGGGAACGGTCACCAAGTTGCGGCTTCAGGCTGCGCATCAGGTCAAACGGAACCTGTTGATTGCGGCTCGGAAATTTACCGCTATCCAGATTCAGCATCACCACCAGTTTATAAGGCAATGGTCGGATCTGGCCAATCTGGCTAAAAGTAATCTGTCCGGTCGGTTCGGCCTGATCCAGCTGCATCTCCAGGGTATTCTGAATTTCTTCCAGCACATAAGGCAGAGGCAGACTGAGTGCCACTAGCTCTTGACTGGCATGCGGATCATCTTGGTCATGATAATCGGCCAGGGTCAGCATCCGCATTTGCTTGTCGATAATTTCGGCAACGGTTTTGAGTGATTCTACCCCGGCATCACGGAACTCGTTCAGATCGGCACGCAGATATTCCAGCCAGGTTTTGACTGGCGTACGTTGTCCAGTTTCATGCAAAGTCAGCCAGTCACGGCGCTGTACCAGATCCTGATAAATCCGGATCAGGGTCGAAATCAGCGGAAAATCACTAGTCAGAACCTTGGCATAACTCAAGGTATCCTGAAACAGAGTATGTTCAGGAATCGCCAGCCCCAACGCCAGACGGTCCAGCGCGAATTTAAAACTAAACCGGTAATCTTCATCGCCTGCGCTGAGGCTTTGCTGTAAATGCTGCTGGTCCAGTCCACGCTTGAAACCGGCATCTGTCAGCAACTGCAACATCCGTTCTACCTGACTATAGTCCAGACCATAATACTGCTGGGTGGCATTCAGGCTGAGCCAGTCGGCAAAGTCCTCAATACTGAAACGGCGCCGTACCCACTGAATCCGGCCCAGTACCGCGCGCCAGGCATTGCTGACATCCAGACGTGATACCCCGGCAATCTGGATCGGTAAATACAGGTTATCTTTCTGCAGGCGTTTGCTGCCAGTCTCGCGCTCACGCGGTGGCGGGGCAAAGACACTGCGAATTGCCGGTTCCAGTTCTTTCAGACTTGGCGTCAGCACCAGAATATCACTGGGCTGACGCGGCGCGTCATTCGTATCTTGAGCCAGCCAGTGAATTAGCTGTTCTTTGAGGACTTCTAGCTGACGTAATGAAGAATGACAGACATGAATCTGTACTGAATCATCGTCAGGGCTTAAAGCATATTGATGCTGTTGGGGTTCCAATAAATACAGGATATCCGACTGGATTTTGGCCAGCAGCCTGTCCTGATATTCATCGACAAAGACATCGGCCCAGAGACCCTCTTCCCCCGAAGACAGTTTAGAGAGTAGAGAAAAATGATCCCGTGCCTGCTTGCCGAATCGGGTCAGAAGCGGATGCCGCGATTCCCGGTCTTCGGCATTAAAATTCAGTTGCTTGATCCTGAAGTCTTTTATTTCCGCATCATTTGGTTTACGTTGACGGGTTTTTTCAAAACGCTGAATAAAGCGCTCTTCGCGCTGCAAATCAAATCTGGCTTTCCAGTCAGGATCGACACTGTCCGCCCAGTATTCCTGCGAGGGGTTGAAGTGAAAAATATAGATATCAATGTATTGCCCCAGACGACGTAAAAAATCCAGCTGGCTCGGTGGTAGTTCCAGCAGGCTAAATACCACAATCTGGGCCGGCAGGCGTTTTAGAGCCTGGGCGCGGGTTTCTGCATTCTCCAGCCGCTCCCAATACAGGCGTTCAATCTCCAGGATTTTGGCATAATCATCTTGAAATACATGCTGCCACAACCAGCGTTGCCAAGCTTCCAGTTCACGTGCCTGAATCTTGACAAAATCCGCCACCTGCATCTCATGACCATTTTCATCTTTGGGGCTATAGAGCATCTGTTCGATATCAAGCGCAATATCCTGCCCCCAGGCCTCGAGCCAGTTGGTCGGGCAGCTACAGTGTTTTGGAGGACAGTTACGCGCGCAATAACCGCGATAATCCATATAATGGCTGAACAAACGCGATACCTGCTCGGCTACCCAGTACAGCATGCTCTGTTTTTTCAGCTGCTTCTCTGTACCCTGCTCCAGCCGATCAGCACTGTCATAAATCCGTTTGATAATAGAATACAGCGGATGATCCATGTCTAAGGAAATCTGTTCGGGCAGAATATATTTACGTAGCGCCTGAAATACCCGCCATTTGATGATAATGCGCGGAATATTGGCTTCGCGCACCTGTTCCACCTCTTTGGGTGCATTCAATACCCACTGATAGGAAGCCCATTGAAAGGCGCGAATCCGGTGATGAAACTGGGTATTGGCACTAATGCCTTTTTTCTCGGCAATTTTCTGGGTCAGCCAGCTTTCTACTGCCGGAGACGGCACAATAAAGTGCCGGGTCTGTAACACTTCAAACGGATTTCGGGCAGTCTGGTTGACAATATGCAGCATACTATCCAAAAGTACATCAATACGTTGACTCTGAATAACATGGATGGCCATTGGTTCCCCTGAACTGCTGAATGTGGTTTTTACTACAAAACGATAAAGATTATTTACTATACATCCCGAGCGCGCTATGACACTTTAAAACCACACTTCAGTCGAAAAATTTCTTTGAAAAAAGCATCTTAAAGATGCTTGAATGGAAAAAAACAACATAGAGCTTAGGTAGTGCCCATGAAATTAGATAAAATTCCTGAACGTCTCGACGCGAACCTGGATCTGGAAAAAATCCGCGACGAATGCCTGGAACTCACCAAAAAACGCGCCTACTATTCTGCCGGTGCCGCTGTTATTCCGGTACCTTTTATGGACGTGGTCATTGATGTCGGTATCTTGTCGCAATTAATTCCCGAGATCAATGCCCGCTTTGGCCTGGCCCCTGACCAGATCAGTGTTTACGATCCAAAAACCCGTCAGATCCACTGGCAAGAACTGCGTAAACGTGGCGTAGAGTTTTCTGGTCTGGTGGTCGCACGGACGGCAGTTAAAAAATCTTTGAACAATGTTGCAGCGAAAGTGCTGATAAAGCAAGTCACAAAATTCATTCCGCTAGGGGGTCAACTGGTTGCTGCTAGTCTGGGTTATTTTGTCATGAAAAAAATTGCCGATGCCCATGTCCAAGACTGCTATCGCACGGCTAAAAGTATCCAGCAAAAACAGGTAGCACAGGCTTAATCCTGCGCAAGCTGAATCTTTTAAACTATTGCTTTCCTTTACTTCAGGCAGATTTATTCTGCCTGAAGTTGTTTTAAAATGGCCTTTAACACTTCGACCCGCGCGGTGTTTTTATCATCGGTGGCAATAATGTGCCAAGGCGCATAATCGGTTGAGGTACGTTCAAACACGTCCGCTGCTGCTTTTAGATAATCATCCCAACGTGCCCGGTTTCGCCAGTCTTCGTCGGTAATTTTAAAACGTTTATGCGGTGTTTCTTCACGTGCCTTGAAACGTACGGCCTGTTCATCTTTGGAGATCGCCAACCAGATTTTTACGATAACGGTTTGATGCTTGACCAGACTCTGCTCAAAACGGTTAATTTCTCCATAGGCACGCTGCCATTCTGCCGCACTGATAAGCCTCTCGACCCGCTCGACCAGGACCCGCCCGTACCAGGAACGGTCAAAAATACAGATGTCATCATCGGTTTGCAATTTGGTCCAGAACCGCCATAAATAGGGATGGCTATGTTCATATGTTTCGGGTGCCGAAATGCTGTAAATTTCATATTCACGCGGATCAAGTTTTTTTACAATGCGCTTGATGGCTCCCCCCTTCCCCGCAGCATCCATGCCTTCAAACAGAATCACCACATTACGCGGATCGGAACGCATGGCTTGGGCAACCTTAGCGCTTAACTTTTTCAGTTCCGGTTTATATTCTTCTGGTGTAGCCCGCGTATTGGCAGGATGTTTCAACTGCTCGGGAATCTTGGCCTGTTTCCATTTACCGCTGGCTCTGACTCGATGTTCGGGACAGTTTTCCATCGCATTCAGAACGTACTGGGCAAATTGCTGGTCGCGCCATTTTTCATTTTTGCTGTCAATAACAAACCAGTCCTCGGTAAAGCGCTGCCGCAACCGCTGCAAGTTCTCGTACTGTTTTCTGTTCCGCCAGTCTACCCCCTGCATTTGATGCCAGTGGGTTTCACTTGGGTCCATGGCCTTCAAACGTTTTTGTAGGTCCTTCCATGACAGATTGAACCAGACCTTGACCACATCCACATGGTTATTTTTCAGATCCTGCTCAAAGTCCTGCATTTCTTTCAGGTATTCATTAAACTGTGCTTCATTAATTGGGTCAGATACCCGCATTGCACTGTTAAGTAAATCGGTATACCAGTTGCCAAACAGCACGACGATCTGCCCTTCGGCTGGAATAAATTGCGCATAAGGCTGCCAGAACACCTGTTTGGGACTGACCGCTTGCGGTTCATCGGCCTTCACCCTCAGATAACGTGGATCGACCCATTCACGCAACTGTTTGACCGCTTCGCCCTTGCCGGCCAACTCGATACCATTGACCAGAATAAGCAGACTTTTAGCATTTTTCTGGCCGCGCGTTTTTCTTAAATCGTATTGGGCATCAATCAGCTCGGCCGATAACTGATCTTCATCCATTAACTGGAATTGTGGTTGTTCCATCTGTATCTTCAACCTTTATCTTTTATTCTTGTTGCAGTATAGCGAGGAGCTTTGGGCCAAAAATAGCGTTGGCAACGTTTTTCACACGATTACATTGCCTGTTTAAACAGCAAATTGACATTCAAATAAGTAATCATTGACCAATTTGTCATAGCGAGATTGAGCCACACCCTCTAAGATTCTGACATCGCAAAAATCATATTTGAAAAATTCATGTCCAAACTTGCCCGATTAGATGAACTTTTAGAACAATATTATCAGCTCAAGTATCACACTCAGCCTGAAATTTTAAGCCGTTTACAGGATGTACAGGCATGGCAGAAAGCACGAATGCAGCGTACCCATCAGCAGCATTTTTCTGAAAAAAACAATCAGCTGATGGCAGAATATTTCCTGAACCGGCTTTATGGTGGCCCAGACTTTGATGCACTGGCTGAACAGATTGCACGGCTGATGAAATATGCACACAAGGCAGAAAAAATTATTCCAGAAAATGCAATTAAAACTGGAACTTCAGGCGTAGAACTGGCGATCCTGGCGGTGCAGCTGGACGAACAGGTCGCGATTCAGCTGCTAAAGGATTACCCCGCCCACACAGCATTAACTGATGAAATGATGCGCCTGACCTACCTGAAACTGGATCAGGGTGAAGCACGCTTAAAACAGCTGGCTCTACTGGATCAGCTAGGGGTCAGCCTGGATAAATATATGCGTTCCTTTGTAGTCTATACTGCCTTTAAAATGTGTAAAAGCGCAGCCAACAAGTATCATTTTCAGGTGATGTATGAGTTTATGCAGGACGGATTTCAGGCCATGAAACCGTTGAAGTCGGCAGAAAAATTTGTAACCGATTTTACTGCAATCGAACGCGGTATCATTGACAAGGTACATTCAGGCGATCCATTACCCTTCCAATAATAGCTTCTTTGCTGATCTACAACGGATGCTATTCACCGTCCTGCCTGATCCTGATATTTTCAGGTTTTTGTGGCAGGACATCGCAAGTGACAAATCATATGAATTATTCGATCACTGGCCATGAAGATTTCCGCCCACATTCCTATTTTTCTGTATATTATTCATAACAATTGCATCATGACTGCTGAATAACATCCAAGAATCTGTCATTATGCAGACAATGCAAGATTAACCCGATTGATATGTTAGGAGTGACTCCAATGTCAAATGAAAATACAACGCCTACCCCTACACCCGAGTCGGCACAACAGACAGACAAAGTGAGCCCATTCTTAACCACTCCACTTCCACAAGGTGCTCCACAAGGTCAGCAACAATCTCTAGAACAACGCCTGACCGATACGCCTGTGACGGGAACTATCCCTAAATATAACCTGCCACGCGGTGCCAATACCGGCAATGTCGGAACTACCACGCATTTTGGCTACCAGACCGTAAACAGCGATGAAAAAGCCCAGAAAGTGGCTGAAGTGTTCCATTCGGTCGCCAGCAAATATGACATCATGAATGACCTGATGTCTTTTGGTATTCACCGTCTGTGGAAACGTTTTGCGATTAATATGTCAGGCGTGCGCCGTGGCCAGCATGTGCTGGATATCGCAGGGGGCACGGGTGATCTGGCCAAAGTATTTAGCCGTGAGGTGGGTCCTACGGGTCATGTGGTGCTGTCCGACATTAACGAATCCATGCTGAATGTGGGTCGTGACCGTCTGATTGATGCAGGTTGCACCAATGTCGACTTCGTTCTGGCCAATGCAGAAACTTTAGAACCGTTCGCCGACAACAGCTTTGACCTGGTGACGATTTCTTTTGGCCTGCGTAACGTGACCGATAAAGATGCGGCTCTGGCTGCAATGTACCGTGTGCTTAAGCCAGGCGGCCGTTTGCTCATTCTGGAATTCTCTAAACCGGTGTTTGAACCATTTTCGAAACTGTATGACCTGTATTCGTTCACCGCGCTACCAATCATGGGTAAAATCATTGCCAATGATTCAGAAAGCTATAAATACCTGGCTGAATCGATCCGTATGCATCCAGATCAGCGTACCCTGAAAGGCATGATGGAAAATGCCGGCTTCCAGAACTGTGACTACCACAACCTGACTGGTGGTATTGTTGCCGTTCACCGTGGCTTCAAGCTTTAAGGGCCTTAGCCAATGTGGTCAATTCTCGCCCTAGGTACTATTGAACGCGTGATTCATCATGTGATTGATCTGGATGCAATTACCCGTATTCAGCTCAATGCCTTGGCCGGTAAAATGTTGCGGGTGGTGATCGCCTCACCACAACTGTCAGTCGATGTCTTTTTCGATGACGGCAAGGTTCGTCTGGAACCAACGCCAACCGGTCATACTGAAGAATCTTCGATTTTTGAACAGCGCCCTTATGAAGCCAATAGTACTCAAATTCCTGAAGCAACGGCGACGCTACAGGTGAATAATGTCGTAGAACTGCTCAAGCTGCTGCTTGCTGACGAAGTCGGTAATATTCCACTGCAAGGCGACTATAAGCTCTTACAAGAGATCCAGCGCATCATGCAGCAGGCTGAACCTGATCTGGCAACGCATTTAAGCCCCTGGATTGGCCCTGCGCTGGCACATGAAATCGGCAAATTGCAACTTGCGCCAAAATATTTGAAGCGTACGTTGCAAAGCCAGTTATTCTTTGCCGAAGATGCCCTGAAAGAAGACAGTGGCCTGTTTGCTCCACGCTGGCAAATGGATGACCTGAATCAGGATACCCGTATCCTGAACCAGAATTTAGACCGTGTCGAAGCCAAAATCCATCAGCTTCAGGCCCAGATTGAAAATCAGCAAGATTCAACTCAGAACTAGGTACACCACTTTATGATTCCGCATGTTTCACGTTTACTCGAACTCTGGCGCATTGCCGCGCATTATCGACTCGACACGTTGTTTCCTGCGGAAGAACTCCCTGAAAAAAGCCGTCATATCCTGTCCCTGATTCGTATGCACCCGGCAGCCTGGTCTAGCCGTGAGCGTAAAAATCCACTCAAGCTTAAAGAAGCTTTAGAGGAAATGGGGCCACTAGCGATCAAGCTGGGGCAATTGCTTTCGACCCGTCGTGACCTGATTCCACCTGAAGTTTTACAGCAGCTGGTGTTATTGCAAGACCAGGTCAAGCCCTTTGACAACGACGTCGCCAAAATGCGTATTCAGGAATCGTTAAAGGCCGATGTAAATACCCTGTTTGCCCGTTTTGATGCCCAGCCTCTGGCAGCTGCTTCAATTGCGCAGGTACATACCGCAGCACTGCATGATGGCCGGGAAGTCGTGGTCAAAGTCACCCGCCCGAATATCCGTCAGCAGATCTTGCAGGATTTTGAGATTTTGAACTGGCTGGGTGATTTTCTGGAAAAGCGTCTGGAAGCAGCACGTGCCCTACATTTGTCGGAGATCATTCAGGACTATCGACAGATTATTCTGAACGAGCTGGACCTGACGCTGGAAGCCGATAATACCCGCCGGATGCGTCATTACTTCACCGGCTCCAGCATGATGTATGTGCCTGAAGTCTATATGGACAGCAAGGATGTACTGGTCGCAGAACGGATTACCGGTGTGCCGATTTCAGATATTGCCACCTTTGATGAACTGGGCATGGACCGTGCTGATCTGGCGCGTAAAGGTCTAACTATTTTCTTTACCCAGGTGTTCCGTGACAACTTCTTCCATGCCGACATGCATCCGGGCAATGTCTTTGTGGAAACCATCAATCCGGCCAATCCGCGCTTTATTGCGCTGGACTGCGCTATTATGGGTGAACTGTCTAAACATGACCAGATGACTGTGGCGCGTATGCTGCTGGCGGTCATGAACAGCGACTTCATGCAGCTGATTCAGATTGTGCATCAGGCCGGCTGGATTCCACCGGGTACCGATCAGGACGCGCTAGCACGCGAAATGCGTCGTACCGTGGGCCCAATGGTGTCCAAGCCGATGCATGAACTGGATTTTGCCGGGATTCTGATTCAGGTCATGGACATCGCCCGTCGTTTCCATCTGGAAATCCCGCCACAACTGATGTTGTTACTGAAAACATTGGTACATGTGGAAGGCCTGGGAACAGATTTATATCCTGAGCTGGATATCTGGAGTCTGGCGAAACCAATCCTCACCGATTGGGTCAAAGCCCAGATGAATCCGCAAAAAAATATTAAAGAACTGGGGCAAAAAATCCCGGATCTGCTTTTGGGTGCGCAGGATTTACCGACCTTGATGATCGACAGCCTGAACGGTCTGAAAAACCAGTCCGCCTGGCATGCCAAGCAGCTCAATGAATTGCAAAGCATGCGCCTGCAAATGGAACATCAGCAAAAGCGTAGCTGGATTTTTGGCAGCATCATGGCTATCCTGCTTGCAATTGCGATTATTTCACCATGGTTCATTTCAGTCATTCTGATTATGCTGACAAGCGTTCTGGCAGTCTGGCGGATTGCGAAATAACTAAATGAGCTTTAAAAAAACCTGACACTGTTCAGGTTTTTTTGTTTTCTGGACATCGCATGACTGCAAAGTCACCTTAGGGTACATCTTGCCATTGGGCTTTGTGACCAGATGCTTAAAATATGTCCTCATTGGTCAAATATGGGTTGAACCTTTATGCAGATTTTACAAAAACATGCGCCTGCTCTGAAAATCCGCGCTGGGCATCAGGCTCGTGAGCTGATTCTGAAAGAAGGTTTACAACCCGAACAGGTCGATATTGTGCCGGGTGCTGCAGGTGGACCCAAAGGTATTGGTATTCAGGGACTGGATCAGGCCATTTTTGGCGAGTTTTTTTCACGTGCTCCTCAGCGTAGAACTTTGGTGGGCTCATCCATTGGTAGCTGGCGTTTTGCCAGTGTCGCGGCATGGGGAGCCAAAGCAGGCACTGAACGTCTTGCCGACTTGTATACCCATCTGTACTTTCACAAGAAAATGACCCGTAAGGAGGTCAGTGACGTTTGTCGTGGCATGCTGCTGGATCTGGTACAAGGCAAAGAAACTGATCTGGTGAATCATCCAGATTATCATCTGACGGTATTGTCGATTAAAGCCCAGCATATTTTTCAAAGTGACAAGGCGCTCCCCCTACTCGCCTCTGTAGCCGGCATCGTTGGAACTACCGCTGTGGCGCGTAAACATAGCCGCCATTTTATGCAACGTGTGATCAGCCAACCGAATGCAGGTGAACAGTTTAAAATTGCTGATGATGGATTTACCACACATTATCATGCTCTGACTGAGCAAAGTGTCTTGTCCTGGCTAATGGCCTCTGCTTCTATTCCGGGCGTGATGGCAGCGGTCAATAATATTCCGGATGCACCGCAAGGTTATTATCGTGATGGTGGCTTGATTGACTATCATATTGACCTGCCCTTCCAGAGCAAAGGGATTGTGCTGTATCCGCATTTTACCGACAGCATCACGCCCGGCTGGTTTGACAAATTATTTAAACGTACCTCAAATTCGGAGAATCAGGCACGAACTTTGCTCATCTCTCCTTCTCAGGAATATCTGCAAAGTTTACCTTTGGGGCGTTTACCGGACCGCAAGGACTTTACTTTAAAAGGTTTAGATCAAACCCAGCGGATTCAGCTATGGAAGCAATGTATTGCTGAAAGCCAGCGCTTGGGAGATGAGTTTCTGGAACTGGTCGAAAAGCAGAATTTTGCTGAAGTGATGCAGACCTTGTAATTGGCCGCAGCTGCCCGATTATTTGTATAATTGCCTTAATTTTTTGAGCTGTTGAGATTTATGCAGAAGTTTTTAGTTGTCCTGCAATATGCCTGTATCGCCTTTGGTCTTTATCTGATGTATAGCGTCGGCATGTCGCTGTATACCCAGCAATTTGAACTGATGGAACTGGTGGCTGATATTGGTACCATCCTGATCTGTCTGGATTTGGGGGTGTTTTTATATACCAGTAAAGGTAAGTCTGGCATCAGCATGGAAGAATATGCAAAAAGACTGGAACAGCCACCGTCTAAGCTGGTCTATGTGACACGAAAACTGGGGCATCTTGGTATTTTGCTGATTATTACCAGCTGGATTGTGCCGATGATCAATTCATAAAATCAGACATAAAAAAACCTCCTATTGGGAGGTTTTTTTATTGGTTAATTAAAGATTATTTCGAACCTTTAATCCCGGCTTGCAATAACAATGCACCCAAACCACCAATTTTTTGTTCTTGTGGTTTAGCCGCCTGCGGTTTCTTACCATGCGGGCGATCACCTTGCGGACGTGCTTGCTGTGGACGTTTGCCTTGAGGCTTACGTTCACCACGTGCTTCATTGTTTGCACGGCGTGGCTGACGTGGTGCTTTCGCTGGGGCTGCAGAACCTTCAGGACGCATCGACAAATTCACGCGGTTACGTTCAGCATCCACATTCAAAACACGCACTTGTACGATCTGACCTGGTTTCACCACTTTATGTGGATCAGCGACAAATTCATTGGCCAGTTCAGAAATATGTACCAAACCGTCTTGATGTACACCGACATCGACAAAAGCACCAAAGTTAGTCACGTTGGTGACTACACCTTCCAGTTGCATACCTTCTGTCAATTGTGCAACTTCAGTAATATCATCACGGAACTTGGCGGTACGGAATTCTGGACGCGGATCACGGCCCGGTTTTTCCAGTTCGCTCAATACGTCTTGAATCGTTGGTAGACCAAATTTATCATCCACAAATTCTTCAGGATTTACCTGGCGAATGATTTCAGTATTGCCAATGATGTCTTTTACCGTTGTTGCTTTTGCTTCAACAATTTTAGATACCAGTGGATAAGACTCTGGGTGAACTGCAGAAGCATCCAGTGGCTCAGAACCATTTTGAATACGTAAGAAACCTGCAGCCTGCTCGAAAGTACGCTCACCTAAACGTGGCACTTTTTTCAAGGACTGACGGTTATCAAAGCGGCCATTTTCCTTACGGAATTCTACAATTTGCTGGGCAATCGATTTATTCAGACCGGCGATATAACCCAGAATTGCAGAAGAGGCAGTGTTGACATCGACACCCACCGAGTTCACACAGTCTTCAACGACCGCTTCCAGCGTTTTCGCCAGACCAGTCTGATTCACGTCATGCTGGTACTGACCTACACCGATTGATTTAGGATCGATTTTGACCAGCTCAGCAAGAGGGTCTTGCAGACGGCGTGCAATTGAAACTGCACCACGAATTGAGACGTCTAAATCTGGCAATTCTTGTGATGCGAGTTCAGATGCTGAATACACCGATGCACCAGCTTCCGATACAGACACACGGGTCAATTTCAGGTCGCTATTGGCAGCCATCATTTCAGCCACAAGCGCTTCAGTTTCACGGCTTGCAGTACCATTACCGATCGCAATCAGGTCGACATTGAACTCGCGGCATAAACGTGCCAGCTCGGCCAGTGAACCTTCTTTATCATCTTTTGGTGCAAACGGATAAATCGTGCTATGCGCCAGCACGTCACCCGATTGATTCACGACTGCCAGTTTCACACCGGTACGGATGCCAGGGTCTATACCCAGTGTCGTACGCGCGCCTGCAGGTGCAGAAAGCAGTAAATGACGCAGGTTTTCAGCAAAGACCTGCATCGCTTCTGTTTCAGCAGCCAGACGTTTTTCTGTCAATAAAGAATGTTCGATGCTTGGACGGACTTTACCGAGCCAGAACAGTTTTGCAGTCTGTTTCAGGAAATCCTGACGTGCCTGTGGCTGAATAGTTTCTAAATTATATTCAGTCTCAATACGTGCCAATGGAGCATCATCTTCACCATCTACTTTCAAGCCAAGGACATTTTCTTGACGGCCACGTAACATTGCCAGTAAACGATGTGACGGCACTTTGTTTAAGCTTTCAGAGAAGTCAAAATAATCACGGAATTTTTTGCCGACTTCTTTCTTCTCATCACTGGCCACCAGACTTTTCAGCACGGCAGTTTTGGCAAACATTGCTTTAAGCTCGGTGGTTAAAGCGATATTCTGTGCCCACTCATCAATCAGGATGTGCTGGATCGCATCGAGCTGGCTTTCTTGATCTGGATAATCTTCATGGCTAAAGCCCGCCAAAGCTTCAGCTGGATCTACGGCTTCGTTAAAGATTTTTTCGGCAATTGGCCCTAAACCGGCTTCTTTGGCTTTGAATGATTTACTGGTCCGTTTTGGACGGTACGGCGCGTAAATTTCTTCTAATGCATTTTTGGTTTCAGCGGCATTCACACGCGCCAATAAATCATCAGACAATTTATCTTGTTCTTTGAGTGATTCAATCACCTTTTCACGGCGCTCATACAAATCACGCAAGTATGATAAACGCGTATCGAGTTGACGTAGTTGCGTATCGTCTAAGCCTTGCGTTACTTCTTTACGGTAACGTGCAATAAAAGGAACACTGGCACCTTCATCAATAAGCTTGATGGCAGCCTCAACTTGATTTGGACGTACGGCAAGTTCTTTTGCCAACTGCTGAACTAAGTCAGTCATCGTGTTTGATCCCACAAGGATAAGTACTAAATGGCATGATTATAAAGACCGGGTCTATAAAATCCACCATTGTTTTTATTAATTTATATAAGCTTCAGATAAAGGCATACGATCGATTTTCAGTTTTTTGGCTAAAATTTGCATGAACTTTGCATTTTATTCTTTTCCCAAGACGGTTTTTTTCGCATATAGATGTATATATTTGGTATCTATGTCTTGATTTTAACTGCAATATTTGGTGCTTTAGAGCATAGTCAATTAATATCTATGAATCGTATACTCAAAGCCTATCTGATTTTTGTTTATGACGACAATAAAGAATAAAGGAGCATCTCATGAGTTTAGTTGTGCCTGCTGAAAAATCCGATGCCGTACATACCGAAACGGACCGAGTCGAACGGATATTAGTAGTTGATGATGATGTTCGTCTGCGTACTCTATTGCAGCGCTTCCTCGAAGACAAAGGTTTTGTGGTTAAAACCGCACATGATGCCACACAGATGGATCGACTTTTACAGCGGGAACTGTTTTCTCTGATCGTACTCGACTTTATGCTGCCTGTCGAAGATGGCTTGAGTATCTGCCGTCGCCTACGCCAATCCAACATCGATACCCCGATTATCATGCTGACTGCTCGTGGTAGCGATTCTGACCGTATTGCCGGTCTGGAAGCGGGTGCCGACGATTACCTGCCTAAACCGTTTAACCCGAATGAATTACTGGCACGTATTCGTGCAGTTTTGCGTCGTCAAGTCCGTGAAGTTCCAGGCGCTCCTAGCCAGCAAATGGAAGTGGTATCCTTTGGCCCATGGTCACTGGATCTGTCGACACGTACCCTGACTCGTGAAGGACAGGTCGTCACCTTAACTACCGGTGAATTCGCCGTATTGAAAGCCTTAGTCCAACATCCACGTGAACCTTTAACTCGTGACAAGCTGATGAATCTGGCGCGTGGTCGTGAATGGGGTGCGATGGAACGTTCAATTGACGTTCAGGTATCACGCTTACGTCGTTTGATTGAAGAAAACCCTGCCCGTGCGCGTTATATTCAAACCGTTTGGGGTGTCGGTTATGTGTTTGTTCCAGATGGTGCTGAATAATTTTCTTATTAGAAGAAAGTAAAATATTCGTCCGTCTATCAATTTAGTTTTTAATTACGTGACAAATTCATTCGCAACTGTTTGAGGCAGGAGGTATTCATCTCTAATGTTTCTGCGATAAATTGATTACTTGCCGCAATTTGACGAGTTTTGCGAATGAAAATGGTTTTGCCTACTTTTGCCGAAACAAAAGTAGGTCGAACCGAAGGTTTCAACCTATATCTAAATTACAGATGGTTTGACTCCGGTGTGATAAGGCCTTTTAATCAACTCATAATAATTTGCTGAAGTCATAGCACAGGATTGCTCAGTGAAACTCGACCCCATCGACCCACAAAAATTTACCGATTTTGTCAGCTACTCAGAAAAAAAACGTACCCCTTGGGAACGCTTTCTGGACAAAATCAAACCGCGCTCTGCAGCAATGCGAACCACTGTACTGGTGGTCTTTGTGGTCTGTTTCAGCCTGTTCATGTCAATCTGGTTTTTCTGGCGCACACTTTATTTACCTGAAATTCAGCAACATGCACGTTATTTGGCTATGGAGCTAGAAATTCTCAATAATCCGGACCTGCGTCTTTATCATAAAGAACAGGAAGTCGATATCGATGACTGGTTAAAAAATCGAGTCGGCATTGAATATGTCACCAATCCGGCAGAATATCCTACAGTCCGTGAAAAACTGATCGCAGAATTCTTTACCCGCCAGATCGAAACCAAACTGGCCAAAGAATTACGCATTAAGGAAGCTACGGTCTATTTCCAGTTCAAGCCAAGTCCTCGTATCTGGATCCAGACTCCTGAAATGAATGGTCACTGGGTACAGGAACCTTTAAAGACCTATGCCAATTATAGCAATGAACTGATTTTGGGCTGGCTGCTCGGTACGCCAATTATTGTCGGCATCATTATTTTGACTTTGGTACGTCAGCTGAACCGACCTTTACGCCGTTTGCAGGATGCTGCCAACAGTTATAGTCGTATCGGTTCGGCGCCCTATCTGGATACCAATCATGGTCCACTGGAAATCCGTCAGGTCAATCATGCTTTTAACCAGATGATTTACACGCTGGACCAGACTGAACGCGAACGCCGCATCATGCTGGCCGGTATTTCACATGACTTGCGCACGCCGCTAACACGGATTCGCCTGAGTGCCGAAATGATGCCGGATGAAGACTTTCTCAAAGAAGGCCTGATTTATGATGTCGAAGATATGGATGCCATCCTGAATCAGTTCATCTCCTATATGCGTGATGGTTCTGATGAAGAGCCCCAGGATACCAATGTCAATGTGCTGCTCCAGGAACTGGTCAAGCAGTTTAAACCGCTGGATATCCGCTTTACGCCACAAGACATCCCGACCATTCAGGCGCGCAGCATGTCGCTAAAAAGACTGATTGGTAATCTGATCAATAATTCGAAACGTTATGGTTCAGAACCGATTGAACTGTCTGCTCATGTAGAAGACGGGCACCTGTTGATTTGTGTTGCAGACCATGGAGAAGGCATCCCGGAAGATCAGATTGAAGCCCTGATGCAGCCCTTTGTACGGGGTAATTCTGCACGGACTGTACAAGGCAGCGGCTTGGGACTGGCAATTGCCAAACGGATTGTCGATATACACCATGGTCAGTTGCGTATTCATAATCGTCCTGAAGGCGGACTCGAAGCCATCATTTCATTGCCCTTAAATCAGGCTGGTACAGAGACGCCTCCCCCTGCCACCACACTCGATAAAATCCGACAAACCTTGACTGATCACTTTTAAGAAGTGATCAATAATCCAACAAACAACTTTTTAGTTTTTCTATACAATTCATTTTATATTTCATTAAATCAATAATTTAAAAATCATCATTTTTTATTATACCTACATTTAGCTAAAAAATTAGACCTTAGCCTAACACCTATGCACAATACTTTTTTTGAGCGGTACAATCCGTATCATAGTTTAAGAATTAATGAGAGTTAAAATGTCTTTAGATCGTATCCGTTTAGCCTCCCTACACAACAAAGTCATCAGCCCAGAACAGGCGGCTGAATTCATCAAAGATGGCATGACTGTGGGTATGAGTGGCTTTACTCGCGCTGGTGAGGCGAAGGCGGTTCCTCTAGCTTTAGTTCAACAGGCAAAAGCAAATCCATTAAAGATCACGTTGATTACTGGTGCATCACTAGGAAACGATCTAGACAAACAACTGACTGAAGCCGGCGTATTGGCACGTCGCTTACCTTTCCAGGTCGACAACACTTTACGTAAAGCCATCAACAATGGCGAAGTGATGTTCATTGACCAGCATTTGTCTGAAACCGTTGAGCAAATGCGTAACCTGCAGTTGAAAAAACCAGACGTTGCGATCATTGAAGCTGTAGCGATTACTGAAGATGGCGGCATCATTCCAACAACATCTGTTGGTAACTCTGCAAGCTTTGCCATTTTTGCTGAAAAAGTGATTGTAGAAATCAATACCAACCTAAGCCCGGCATTTGAAGGCTTGCACGATATCTACATCCCGACGTATCGTCCAACGCGTCAAGCGATTCCATTGACTCAAGTTGATGAGCGTATCGGTACGCATGCGATCAATATCGATCCATCTAAAATTGTTGGTATCGTATTTAACAGCGAATTACATGACTCTCCATCTACTGTAACTGCGCCAGATGATGAGACACAAAGCATTGCCAACCATTTGATCGCTTTCTTTGAAAAAGAAGTGGCTGAAGAGCGTTTACCGAAAAACCTCGGGCCTCTTCAGGCAGGGATTGGTTCAATCGCAAATGCGGTATTGACCGGTCTGAAAGATTCAAACTTCGAAGACCTGATCATGTACTCAGAAGTTCTGCAAGACTGTACGTTTGAATTGATCGATGCAGGTAAAATGAAGTTTGCTTCAGGTTCTTCTATTACGCTTTCTGCAAAATACGGCGAGAAAGTATTTAACAACCTTGAACAATACAAAGACAAACTGGTATTACGTCCACAGGAAATTTCAAACCATCCTGAACTGGTACGTCGTTTAGGTATTATCGGTATCAATACTGCGCTTGAGTTTGATATTTACGGTAACGTGAACTCGACCCACGTATGTGGTACCAAAATGATGAACGGTATCGGTGGTTCTGGCGACTTTGCGCGTAATGCACATCTGGCGATCTTCGTGACCAAATCAATCGCAAAAGGTGGCGACATCTCTTCTGTGGTACCGTTCTCTTCACATATCGACCATGCGGAACACGATGTAGATATCCTGGTAACTGAACAGGGTCTGGCAGATCTTCGTGGTCTGGCACCACGTGAGCGTGCACGTGCAGTGATTGATAACTGTGCACATCCAATGTACCGTGATGCATTGAATGATTACTTTGACCGTGCATGTGCAAAAGGCGGACATACGCCTCACCTTCTTCGTGAAGCGCTGTCTTGGCACTCAAATTTCGAAGAAAATGGTCATATGCTTGCTGTTGAAGCTGCGGTAAAAACTGCATAATTAACTGCATTCAAAAAAACGCCCTACGGGGCGTTTTTTTATGGTTTTTATTTTTCAACATAGCTTATCAAGGGCTCAAAAATCGATTAATCTAAATTGCTCAAAATAAATGCAAAACTATAATTATGTTTATTATTCGCCCCTATTTAGAATCCGATTTAGATGATGTCATTGCACTTTGGGAACTGTGCGGATTGACCCGTCCGTGGAATAACCCTGAAATAGATATCTTTCGTAAATTGGCACAGCGCGATCAACTGTTTTTATTGGCGGTCAAAGATAACCAACTGATTGCAACCGTCATGGGGGGCTACGATGGTCATCGCGGATGGGTCAACTACTTGGCTGTTCATCCCAATTTTCAACGTAATGGTGTTGCAACAGCATTAGTGCAACAACTAGAAAAACGTTTGATTGCTTTAGGTTGTCCAAAGCTTCAACTGCTTATACGTAAAGATAATATTGATGTACAAAGCTTTTATGAACAATTGGGCTATAACGAAATTGAAGTCATTTGTTTAGGTAAGCGCCTAATTCAAGATTAAAGCCTGTCTAATTTTATTTAATCACCCTTACTTTGCATCACAAAATTGATGTGCAATAGTAATCACTGTGTACTTGAAAATGGATTAATTCTACATTCTCTAGAGATGAGCCGAAGATCAAAAAGGGTTTGCATTCCTGGGCTTTAAAATTTAGGATTTGCCCCCATAACTCCTAAAGAATATGGAATAGAGATTTATCATGCGTGTAGATATTTGGTCTGACGTGGTTTGCCCCTTCTGCTATATTGGTAAAAAACGTTTAGAAGCTGCTGCACAACAAGCCGGTATTGAACTGGAAGTACATTGGCACAGTTTCCAGCTCGATCCTGAAGCACCGGTTCGTCAGGAAGTGTCCAATTCTGAACGTCTAGCACAAAAATATGGCCGCACCGTGGCTGAAGTCGAAGAGATGCAGCGCAATATTGCTGCGATGGCTAAAGAAGAAGGTATCGAATTTAACTGGGAAGGTGCTAATTCAGGCAATACCTTTAATGCGCATCGCCTGATTCACCTTGCGCAAAGCAAAGGTCTGGGCAATGAAGCTGAGGAAGCGTTATTCTACAGTTATATGACTCAAGGTCTGCCAATTGGTGAACGTGAAACGCTGGAAGATGTTGGAGCGCGAATTGGCCTGAATCCGGTTGAAGTTGATGATCTTCTTGATTCGGATGAATTTGCTGACTTTGTTAAATTTGATCAGGAAGTGGCCCATGACCAACTTAAGGTCACAGGCGTCCCTTTCTTTGTCTTTGATCAGCGCATTGCTTTGGCGGGTGCCCAACCTAAGGAAGTTTTCCTGCAAGTTCTTGAAAAAGCATTAGAGCAGCCGCAGCAACAATCATCTGCCAATCAATGCACTACAGAAACCTGTGATGTTCCGGTGAAGCCTGAATAAAGATCAATTCAACTAGAGAAATCCTCATCCAAGATGGGGATTTTTTATGCCTCCTATAAATTTATTCAACCACAGAATTCATCTTTAGATTGGCAGAGTAATCCGTAATTTTATTGTCATTAAACACCATTTTCTCTACCTCAACTCAGGTTAACTGAATGTTTTCAATTACCGCCTAAAAGCCTTGATTACTCAGTGAATTGATTGCCATAGCTTTTAGGATTGCTCTATAAACCCCATAAAACGCTCAGGCTGAAAATAAATAAAAGTCCCGCTTAGTCTATTCCTAAAAAATTGTAGAATCTCGAAAATCAGCCTTAAGTTGTGATATTAAAAACAGCTAGCTGCTTTTTTAGTACTCAGCCAGATTTTGACTATAAAAATAAAGCATAATACCCTGTAAAATCATAAAAAATTGAATAACTTAAATCCACTAATTCATTGTTTTATAGAGTAATTAATCTAAAATTTACTGCTTAAATTTGCCGAAACTATCATTTTCTATTCAGGCTAATTTGCTATTATTTTACTCGCAGTAAGTTTAAATACTCTCCCATGTTCAAGTTATTGAACGCCCTGATATTAGAGGTCATCTTATGAATGCTCTTAAATTTGCTTTCGCAGCAATCATTATGGCTTTTTCTGTTCAAGCATCAGCGCAAATGACTCAAGTGGTTTATCTACCAGATTTTCCGGTAACTAAAGCGCCTGCTGAACCAGTGAATTCAGATTCCACTCCTGTTCAGGCATCCCTGCAAACAGCACAAGTCGTTTATCTGCCAGATTTTCCGGCGACCAAAGCGCCTGCTGAAACAGTAAATTCAGATTCTGCGAATACAGGCGCCAAATATACAGCTTAATAGCAGAAGCTTTTTGTATTAAAACAGGCTGATTGATTCAGCCTGTTTTAATACCAGGTGAATCATATTCAGATTAAAGACCGATCAAGCAAAAAATTTCGACCATTTCTCATTCTAATTTTTTTCTATTGATTTTTATCACTTTTTATTAAAAATTTTGTTCATAAAATATTCAAAATAAATCACTATTTTATGTGATCCCTGCTTATAATTGCAGCATAAATATACTGATATCAAGAAATTCTGCTATGCATGAACTTCAAGCATTGCTACAGGGCAAAATTCCACCTCAGGCGATTTCTGTTGATTTTTTAATTGAAATGGCGGAACGCCATACAAATCTAAATTCTGCTGAATATAAGCTGGTCGAACTGGCAGTCAACATGATACTCGCCCACACACTGGAACAGGCATTGCAACATCTCTAGAGATCTAAAAATGAATGCTTTAGAAAAAGCACAATTAATTAAAGAATTACAGCAACTAACACGACAACTTGAGTATAAAGCCCTGCCTTTGTATGAAATGGCACGCTCAAAAAAAAGAATACGCGATATTTTTGATCGATGTGATGAGCCTATTTTCAGAACCCAGATTCTAGCTTTTAAAGCCCGCACCCAACCTGAGCTTGTCGCCTACCAGTTTTCTGAAAATACCGCCTATCATCTCAGCTTCCGTGGTTATTTCATCGAAAGCCTAGTGCTGGAAAAAGCCCTGTATGCCTACCCGGATTCAGGTTGGGCACTTTTACATCGTCCTGAACATGGCTGGCAGCTCTGGCTGATTCCGGCTCCCCACTCTCCTGCCCTGCACAGTCCATGGGCGGGACTGCAACAATGTTATATCTGGCTGTTGCAACAACAGCAGCAGTCTGCTTGTCTGAAAGAAGATCCACCATTATTGACGGTACCGGCTCTATCCCTGAATGAGGCTGAAAGCAGCTTAAAAGTGGAAGAAAAAAGCAAATACCATCGTGGTCAGCCAAGAGCAATAATCCAGGTGCCGGAATCAAGTTACCCTAATGAACCAGCTAAAACCATACTTGAGGATCTTAACCCTCATCCAGAAACAGAAACAATAAGTCATCAAGAACCAGTCCTAACCACGGAACTCCTTCAGTTTCCTGCAGAAATCCAGCTAGGCAGCGTGATCGCCCAGGTCCGCTCTTTGGGCTTAGAAGAAGCCAATATACAACGGCTCTGTGCTTTAGAACTGGCACCCGATGACCAACATCCAGCCCACCTTGATATTGCCCTGTATTATGCCGCAGAAGACAACTGGCAGGCACGTCAGGTCTTTGTGGTTGAGCAATTGAATCTGCAAGGCCAGTTTGTCAAATATCTGATGCTTTTAGGCGTACCAAGTCAGTTGCAGGCACACTATTGCATCCAGCACTGGCTGGCCCAGCATCAGCGTCAGGCTGCTGCAATTAAATCACTGGCGTGGTCTGCTTTAGCTACCCGTTTCCTGCAAGTGGAGCTCTTTTCAAGAGCTTACTTGCAACAGGCCGAAACCGTCTGGACATCGCCAGATTATTACCCGTTTATATTTACGCATTTAATCCAGAAGCAGAAATTTATCTCATTTAAAGAAGCTGCTGCAGATTTTTCTACCCCCGTACTTTTACTACAAGAACATCAGAAAATTCGAGTGATTCATGGTGAAGCACGTATGTCGCTTGCAGAAGATGAGCTGGCCTATCCGCACTTGTTGCTACAACGTGACAAACAGCTAAATTGGCAGAATATTCACAATATTATTTTATCAATGCCACAGCCCATTCAGGTGATGGATCTATATCGGGAGATTCAGGCTCAAATGATTGAATAATTGCTGTTATTTTGTAGCTTTAACTTGCTTTTCAAGGCCATTTTTTAGAAAACTACACCTAGATATAAGAATACAAGAGCAACAAATAACTCATGCAAATAAACAGGATTACTCCAATCTTACTGCTCTCTCTCGGTATAGGAATGAGCAGTAGCATGTCTTGGGCAAATTCAGTAACAGATGCTCCTGACAATCCGGCAAATATGGAGTCAAATCATTCAGGATTACTGGATCAGATTCCGCGCTTGATCGATGCGATGCCTACGATCTTACCGGAACAGTCTGATGAAGCAATTGTACCCTCCATGATAGAAACTGAAAATAACTCATGGGCCGATAAAAGGCAGAAAGGAGTCCGTGAATGGGCAGACCGGACCGCACATAAAATTGACAACTGGTTTGGCAAGACCGATCCAGACCAGCCAGCTAATGCGACTTTACGAATCATTCTGGATAATAGCTGGGACAAATATGAAACTTATGAGATCAAGCCCAGAATTCGAGGAAAAATTAAACTTCCGACTCTGGAGCAGAAATTAAGTCTGGTTTTTGGTGATGACAGTCTGGATAACGAACTGGACACCAATGCGGCCATTACCAATGAAAATCTTGACAATGCCAGGGATAAAAATCTGGATATTCGCCGTACCCGTGAAAACAACAGCTCATTTGCCTTGCGCTGGTCAGAATTCGCCGATGGCCTGCCTTTCGATACCGATCTGGACCTCGGGGTACGTTCTGGCGATGATATCTATGCACGTGCCAAAATCAGTAGAGACTGGACCATGGAGAATGACTTCTCCTTTCATGCGGAACAGATTTACCGTTATGGATTGCAGAGTGAAAACTACCTGAGAACCAATCTTGAGCTGATCCATGCCCGGCCCAATCAGGCCTTTTTTTCCAATCAGCTGAGTCTGACTTATGCGGATGAACAGGAAGATGATCTGACCTGGGACAATTACACCTTCAGACAGCATCAATTTTTTCAGGAAAACCGCTTCAATTATGGCATCTATACAGGCGGTTATCTGGAGGATAAAGATCTGCGTCTGAATCGCTGGGGCCCTTATGTATCCTGGAGACAGCCGTTTCTACGCGAATGGTTTTTTGTACAGGCTGACCTGAACTACCTGAATGATGACCGACTGAACCGTAGCCATTATCTGGGTGCGTTAGTGCGTATGGAAGCCATTTTCTAAACCTAAACTGTCCCTAAAAACCTCAAAGCCCATACAATATGGGCTTTTTCATGTTTGGATAAAATCAATGCTTATTCAGGAGAGTAATGTGTCGTGGAGACAAGACGATTGCTGCCACCTATACGCTTTTCTTGTAAGGATGAGTCCCATCTGCGACATATTAAATCTCCCACGATCGGTACACTGGATACGCTGTAATTTTGGTACGTCTTTTTTGACTGATGCCTGAAAGCCAATATGATCATTATGCAACACTTTTTTAGGTACTGTCTCGGCCAAAGCTACTGTATTCATTGATATCAGCCTAACTGTACTTAGACTTATTACTGGCGATTTTTTCATGGAGATCTCTCCAATCCCAATCATCGCTATTATGAATTAATATTCAATAATCTATCTCATTTAAAAATTATAGAATTAAAGGTATTTCTTTATGCGAGCTATCGCTTTTTAAAATTATGCAAAGAAAATTAAAATTTTCAGGAATGAATTCAAGCTATGAAAAAATCCCTCCGAAGAGGGATTTTTGAAGCCTAGAAAATTAACCTAACAGCAGGTTGTTAATACGTTTCACATACTCAGCCGGATTTTCTGGCAACCCCCCTTCTGCAATCATGGCCTGATCAAAAATCACATTGGCCAGATCCTCAAACTGGGCAGAACCTTCCAGTTTTTTCACCAGTGGATGTTCAGGGTTAATTTCAAGAATCGGCTTAATGTCAGGGACAGGTTGTCCTGCATCTTTCAGCATACGGATTAACTGCGGAGATAGCTCGCCTTCACCTGTGACCAGACAGGCCGGAGAATCAACCAGACGAGTAGTCACACGCACTTCTTTGGTTTTGTCTTTAAGAGAATCAGTCAGTTTCTCAACTACTGGCTTGAACTGTTCAGCCGCAGCTTCTAGCGCTTTTTTCTCTTCGGCGTCTTGCAAATCACCGAGGTCAACTGCACCCTTGGACACGTTCTGTAATGGCGTACCATCGAATTCATGTACGAAGTTCATGGCCCATTCATCGACACGCTCAGACATTAACAGTACTTCAATGCCTTTTTTCTTGAACAGTTCCAGTTGTGGCGAATTCTTCGCAGCATTCAGGCTTTCTGCAGTGATGTAGTAAATGGCCTTCTGACCTTCTTTCATGCGTGCCTTATAGTCCGCCAATGAAGTGCTGACTTCGTCGTTGGTCGAGGTAGCATAGCGCAACAGCTTTAAGATACGTTCACGGTTCGTAAAGTCCTCACCCAGACCTTCTTTCAGTACCGCACCAAATTCATGGTAGAAAGTCTTGAATTTTTCCTGATCTTTTTCATCTTCAGATTTTGCCAGGCTATCTAAAGTGGTCAGAATACGGCGGGTATTGCCTTCACGGATGGTTTTCACATCGCGGCTTTCCTGCAACAGCTCACGGCTGACATTAAGCGGAAGATCAGCACTGTCCACTACACCCTGTACAAAGCGCAGATAGTTTGGAATCAGGTTATCCGCATCATCCATAATGAAGACGCGCTTGACATACAGCTTGATGCCGGCTTTGGCTTCACGGGTAAAAATATCCTGTGGTGCCTTGCTTGGAATATAAAGTAGCTGGGTGTATTCCGTGCTGCCTTCGACACGATTGTGCGCCCAGGCCAAAGGTGCAGCAAAATCATGCGTCAGGTTTTTATAGAACTCGATATACTGCTCTTCGCTAATTTCAGACTTGTTACGGGTCCAGAGCGCGCTGGCCGAGTTAATGGCTTCCCATTCATCAGTCTTCACATAGTGACCGCCTTTCGGTGTTTCACCTTCAGCAGCTTCATCTTCCTGCCAGACTTCTTTTTGCATCTGGATTGGCAGGCTGATGTGATCCGAGTACTTGTTGATGATCTGCTTTACTTTATAACTTTGCAGATAATCCAGGGCATCTTCACGCAGGTGCAGGATAATATCGGTACCCCGGCTTTCTTTTGTAATCTGTTCAACTTCGAACTCACCCGTGCCCTCGCTGATCCAGCGCACACCTTCTGAGGCATCTGTACCGGCACGACGCGATTCTACCGTAATCTTGTCTGCCACGATAAAACCTGAATAGAATCCTACCCCAAACTGGCCAATCAGCTGGGCATCGGCTTTCTGATCTCCAGTCAGTTTAGACATAAAATCTTTGGTACCAGACTTTGCAATAGTCCCCAAATTATCAATCGCTTCTTGCTGGCTCAGGCCGATCCCGTTATCTGAAATGGTAATAGTTTTATTTTCTGGATCAAGATTGATACGAACATGTAGGTCTGGATCATTTTCATAATATTCAGGATGATTAATGCCTTCAAAACGCAATTTGTCACATGCATCTGAAGCATTGGAAATCAGTTCGCGCAGGAAAATTTCAGGATTTGAGTAAAGCGAATGGGTCACGAGGTGCAGTAACTGTGCTACCTCGGCCTGGAAACTGTGTTTTTGTACGTTTAAATCGCTCATGAATCACTCCTATTATTGTAAATACAGATATTAACTGCTGCCTATATGAATGGAGTGAGTTCAATAATTTTCAATAGTCTGAAGTGGATTTTTTCTCAAAAAAATTTAGATTTTTTATCTTTATCAGATTAATAGATTGAATCAATGAATCTTAATAAGGTCCCATTTTATAGATACGCTCAAACTGCAGGTCCAGCTGCTGCTGACGCATGTTATAGACCTGACTCAAACAAGACACCGATTCCTGGCAGCGGTCGCGAAACTGCAACCATTTGACCTGATCGCGCTGAATCACTGAGCGCGTTCCCATCGGTACCATACGGCGTAAAATATGGTAGCTGGTGCTCAGCTTGACATCGGCATCATTGAGCAGTCGATGCTCACAAATCGTTTTTTCTGTACCAGTTACAGCTTTCTGACAGTCAAAGCTTGCTGCATAGGCAGACGCTGCCAGCAGACTGGAGAAGATCACAATACCTTGGATTAAAAACTTCATGCTGATCTTCCTTATTATTCAATTATTAAGTCGTATTCAATTAATATTTACTTTATTCGTTTTAATATAGTTGAACATTGCCGATCTGCTCAATTTCAACACGTTATAAATCGTTGTTATTTTGAAAAAAAAAGCCTCATACAAGATGAGGCTATTGGAAAATCAATCCAGGAATGTGGAAGCTTAAACTTTTTAGAATTTGTAGCTATAACCCAATGTATAAACAACCGGATCAATATCTAAATTAAATTTAGATTTTCCAACTGCTGCAGCTGTTGCATCATCTAAAGTCACTTCAGGGCTCAAATCCGCATAACGCACATCTACAAACACACCCCAGTTTTTAGCATCTGCCGGTTGATAGTTAAAACCGACTTGTCCAGCAATACCAAATTCTTCTTTGACGTCTTTTGCTGCACCTTCTTCATCCCAAGCAATAAAGGCTGTTCCACCTAAACCTACGTATGGCGTAAAACGTGTAGAGTTTTTAAAGTGATATTTTGCGGTAATGGTTGGCGGAAGATGCTTAATCTTGGCAATTTTTCCTAAACCCTGAGCAGAAATATCATGGTTAAACGGGGCAGCCAATAATAATTCTGCCGAAATATTGTCATTGAAGAAATATTCAACAGAAGGAGTAAAACCATATTCCTGATCGGCTTCTACGACTAAACCTGGTGCAATTTCAGTATCGCCTGTTGGTGCCAAAGAACTCGCACCCACTTTAACTTGCCACGGACCTGCCATCGCAGATGCAGAAAGACCCATTAATGCAATTAAAGTAATTTGCTTTAACATTTTAAACACCCCACTGGAAGAATAATTATTAAAAAATAAACCCTGATTAATAATAAACACGATAGAAAATAATATGCAATACAGATTATAAAACTAATTTTCAATTATTATTTAAGATATTGTTTTAACTTTAAATTTATTTTAAATTGACTGGAAAGGTTGGTTTTAAATACCAAGTGAATTAATCAGATTAATAGGCTTTATTCAGAGTAAAACAATCAGGTTTATATTAATTTAATCTTTAATAAAAATATTTTAAATACATCTTATAATTTATTTTAAATCCAGATGAATCTGCCCTGATCTATATCAGGGCAGATTAAAATTTCCTTAGAGGACCATAGCTGCAATCCAGCCAAAAATGATCAGCGGAATATTAAAATGAATAAAGGTAGGGACTACGCTGTCTTTCATATGGTCATGTTGACCATCCATGTTTAAACCCGAAGTCGGACCTAAAGTTGAATCCGATGCTGGGGAACCGGCATCACCCAAAGCTGCTGCAGTCCCGATAATCGCAATAGTCGCTGCAGGACTAAAACCGAACTGGATACAAAGCGGCACATAGATAATCGCTAGAATCGGAATGGTTGAGAAAGACGAACCAATACCTAAGGTAATCAGCAGACCGATCAGCAGCATCAAAAATGCGGCCAGTGCCTGACTATTACCAATCCAGTGGACCGATGCCTCGACCAGCGCAGGCACCTGATTGGTGGCTTCAATCACGGCTGCAAAACCTTGTGCTGCAATCATGATAAAACCGACCAGCGCCATCATGCGCATACCGGTAATGATCACATCATCCGCTTCTTTCCACTTGAAAATACCGGCACAGCTGAGAATCGCCACACCGACCAGACCTGCTAGAATCATTGAATCTGAGTACAGTTGCACTACCAGGGTTAAAATAACAGCCAGACCGGCCATCCAGATAGTGAATTTCGAAATTTCAGGTTTAAGCTGTGGCTCTACCCCGAGTTCAGATGAAATACTTTGCGGCTTTTCAATCTGAATGTCTTTGTACTGACGCGGTTTACGATAGCTGATAAATATAGCCACCAATAAGCCAACGAACATTCCAAATACCGGGATCGCCATGGCAGATGGAATCTGGTCATAGCTGATTTCAAAACCATAAGGCTTACCAAAAGTATTGAGGTTATAACCCAGAATATCATTCAGGAAGATCGCACCAAAACCCACTGGAATCAGCATATAGGTTGCAACCAAGCCAAAGGTTAGCAGACAGGCCACCAGACGGCGATCCAGCTGTAAATGGTTAAATACAATCAATAGCGGTGGAATCAGTACCGGAATGAAAGCAATATGCACAGGAATGACATTCTGTGAGAACACTGCAGCAATAGCGACGGTGAAAAAGATCAGATATTTCATCCGGTTCTGTGCTTTAAAATCCGCCTCACCCTTTAAGGTGCTAATCATTTTATAGGCCAGTAAATCCGGTAAACCCGAACGTGCCAAGGCCAAAGCAAATGCACCTAGAATACCGTAAGCCAAGGCAATTTTGGCCCCACCACCCAAACCATTGTTAAATGCGTCTAAGGTACCCTGCAGACCAAGACCTGCCAATAAACCACCTGTAACAGCACCAATGACCAGGGCAAAAACCACAGGTACACGTGCCAATGAGAGTCCAAACATGACTCCAATAGCAGCAAGAATTGCGAACATAATGAATCGGAGATAGAGAGAAAGCCGCTATTTTATCAGAAAATACGGATAAAAATTCCGCCACTTTCTCCTCGCCGGGTCATGCTTCACAAAGCGGCTTCTCAATCGGTGACCGCAGACTTCTTCTGAATAAAATGATCAATTAATTGAGCAACTTGCTCTGGCTGACTCAGAATCGCCCAGTGATTGGCAGCCAATTCTACTCTCGAAAAATCATCCACCCATTTAGACACTTCATCGATCAGATCAGGGCCGACAAACTTATCATTTTGCAACACAATCGCTTGTACAGGACAGATTGCAAAGCGCTGCCGTGGTTGAGCTAAACATGGCAAAAAGTTGGCCCGATACAGATTCACCCCATATTTTCCATCTTTGACAATATAGGGATTAAGGGGCAGATCATCGCGTTTTTCCAGTTGCTCAACGATCTTGGCCCAACGCTGCGGGTTAAAAAAATTCCAGGCCAAAGGTGCCACCCAGGGCAGCTGAAACACCCCGATATACCAGGACTTTCTCATCTGCTTTAAGAATTTTGTTCTGTTTTGCTGGAACTGTTCGCGCATCCAGAAAGCTGCATGATCCAGACAGGGGCCGGACAGCGTGCTATAAGACAAAATTCGGCCTTTGAATCTAAAATCTGTGACAGATTCCCAAGACTGAATAGAGCCCCAGTCATGTGCAGCCAGATGAAAAGCTCGATTCGGCAATACCTTATTCACTACTTCTTCCAGATCCTGACTTAAACGTGCCAGACGGTAATCCGAGATTTTTTTAGGAATACTGGACTCACCTGCACCACGTACATCATAGGTCACAATAAAGTAGTTCTGAGTTAAATAATGAATGACTGGCTCCCAAACCATCTGATGATCGGGATAGCCATGAACCAGCACCAATGCCGGCTGTGTGGGCTGTCCATAAGTTCTGACACAGAGCCGCTGCTGATCCGTGGTATCGACCCATTGTGTTTGCATTTCCATCTTTTAATCCTGTTCTTGTTATTGACCGCTTAGTTTATAAATCGGCATGATTGATCAATGCTAGCGCATTTTTGTTGCTCTAGTATGCATAATCAAAGCCACAAAAAGAATGTCAGTATGAACCTATTCCAGAAAATTCAAAAACTGCCACTGGTATCAAAATTTATTTTGAACCGCTATGCTCCTTACCGGGGTGCAGGTATCGAAATTGATAAGATTGATTTTAATAATTATCACGTGCGGGTCAAAATGCCGCTAACCCGTAAAAACCAGAATATTGTCGGCGTACATTTTGGTGGCAGCCTGTATTCGATGGTCGATCCTTTTTATATGTTACTGCTGATGCATCATTTGGGGCCGAAATATCTGGTCTGGGATAAAGGTGCCTGTATTCAGTTTTTGGCTCCTGGCCGCGGCACCGTGATCGCGGACATCCGGATCTCTGCTGAAGAAATCAGCACAATTATCAATTTGGCGGCCAACAATGCACCTGTATACCGCAATTATCAGCTGAATATCTATGATGAAGCCGGGGTCAGGATTGCGGAAGTAGAGAAAACGGTTTATATCCGGCGTAAACAGAGCAAAGGGAAAAGTCTCTCAGTCAAATAAGATAAAAGCGCCCATATGGCGCTTTTAAATTTAGATTATTTTACAAGTGAAACAGGACTTAACGACGACGGTTATCCTGTTCAATGGCAGCTCCGGCACCACCACCGATGGCGCCACCGATGGCAGCACCAGCATTGCCACCAAAGATGCTTTTACCGACTGCTGAGCCTACCGCACCACCTACACCACTATAGGTTGCATTACGGTTGGAACCACCTTGGGATTTACTGCCTACTGCAGCACCGGCACCACCACCAATCGCAGAACCGACACCACCGCCGACACTATTACCTACGCCACCACCGACGGCACCACCTAAGGCAGCAGCACCAATACGTTGATTTTTGCTCGACATGTTTTCACAACCTGCCAACATAAAGGTGGAAAGCGTGGCAACTGCCATAACACCGATTAACTTTTTCATGACCTTGGCCTTCCTGTCTTATCTTGTTTTAATTAAGCTTATCTTCATTTTATGGAACTAAAATCTGTAGCGTGTTATTTCTCTCAGTATTCCTGCTGATTTTTGTAAATATCAGTGGATAATTCCCATGTTGAGAAAGCTATCTGGATGAGTCTTGTATAAAAAAAGACGCCCGAAGGCGTCTCTTTTTTAAGCTTTAACTTGAATTAGAATTCTTCGTTAAATGCCTGGCTTAAAGCTTGGTCCACATCAGAGAAGTTATTATGCAGTTCAAATTCTGCAGCTTCTGCTTCTTGACGACGACGCTCTAAGTGGTAAGCCAAACCTGTACCCGCTGGGATCAGACGACCTACAACCACGTTCTCTTTCAAGCCACGTAAATCATCTTCTTTACCTGTTACAGCCGCTTCAGTTAACACACGTGTGGTTTCCTGGAACGATGCAGCAGAGATGAACGAGTCAGTAGAAAGTGATGCTTTGGTAATACCCATCAATTGACGTTCAAACTTCGCAGGGAACTTGTTTTGCGCAAGAACTGCTTGGTTTTCCTGAACAACACGGATGTAATCCACTTGTTCGCCTTTGATGAAGCTGGTATCGCCACCGTCAGTGATATCAACTTTACGTAGCATTTGACGTACGATGACTTCAATATGCTTATCGTTGATTTTTACACCTTGCAGACGGTATACGTCCTGAACTTCGTTCACGATGTAATTCGTCAATGCCACTTCACCTTTCAGACGTAAAATGTCATGCGGGTTTTGTGGACCATCAGAAATCGTCTCACCACGGTTTACATGCTCGCCTTCGAACACGTTAATGGTACGCCATTTCGGAATCAGCTCTTCATAGATTTCAGAGCCATCATCCGGCGTAATCACCAGACGGTTCTTACCTTTGGTCTCTTTACCAAAGCTCACAACACCTGACACTTCTGCAAGGATTGCATGCTCTTTCGGCTTCCGTGCTTCGAACAAGTCAGCTACACGTGGCAGACCACCGGTAATATCACGAGTACGTGAAGATTCTTGTGGGACACGACCGATTACGTCACCGACACCAATTGTTTCGCCATCGCGAACAGAAAGAATCGTGTTTTGTGGCAGGAAGTAGAACTGCTCACCACCATCGACTGTGTCTAACACAACAGCAGGACGCAAATCTTTACCTGACGCAGGACGTGAAGTCACTGGCAAGATTTCGATGGTTGACATACCTGTTGCATCATCAGTTTTAGAAGTAACCGTCACGCCATCAGCAATCTGGCTGAAACGCACTTTACCAGCAACTTCTGTTACCAATGGATGTGTATGCGGATCCCAAGTCGCCACGATACCGCCTGCTTCTACAGCTTCGCCATCTTTCAGCAAGATAGATGCACCGTATGGAATTTTATAGCGCTCACGCTCACGACCTAAGTCATCCGCAATACCGATTTCACCTGAACGTGAAGTCGATACCAAGTGACCTTTGGCATGTTGTACGGTTTTCACGTTATGGAAACGTACTGTACCCTGGTTACGAACCTGTACGCTGTTTGCAGCAGAAGTTCGGCTCGCAGCACCACCCACGTGGAAGGTACGCATCGTTAACTGTGTACCTGGTTCACCAATCGATTGAGCTGCCATAACACCAACAGACTCACCTGGGTTCACCTGATGACCACGTGCCAGGTCACGACCGTAACATTTCGCACATACACCGAAGGTAGATGCACAGTTCACGACTGAACGCACTTTAATTTCGTCGACACCCTGGCTTTCAATAAACGCAGCCAGTTTCTCGTCAATTAAAGTATTACGTGGAAGCAGAACTTCATCTGTACCCACTTTCTTGACATCTTCAGCAACTACACGACCCAATACTCGTGCACCCAGGTTCTCGATGACATCACCACCCTGAATGAACGGAGTCATCACTAGGCCGTCGAAGGTACCACAATCCGGCTCGGTAATGACCAAGTCCTGCGCAACGTCTACCAGACGACGAGTCAGGTAACCAGAGTTTGCAGTCTTAAGTGCTGTATCGGCCAAACCTTTACGCGCACCGTGTGTCGAGATGAAGTACTGAAGTACGGTCAAACCTTCACGGAAGTTCGCTTTAATTGGGGTTTCAATGATCGAGCCATCCGGCTTCGCCATCAAACCACGCATACCCGCCAACTGACGAATCTGAGCTGCCGAACCACGGGCACCCGAGTCAGACATCATGTAGATCGAGTTGAATGATTTTTGCTTCTCGTCTTCACCCTGTTTGTTCTTCACAGTGGTGAAAGACAAGTTGTCCATCATCGCTTTAGCAACCTGGTCATTGGTACGCGCCCAAATATCGACCACTTTGTTATAACGTTCGCCGGCAGTTACGAAACCTTGTTCGAACTGTTGTTCGATTTCACGAACTTCAGCTTCCGCTTTACCAATAATTGCTTGTTTTTGCGGTGGAATAACCATGTCTTCCATACCGACAGATACACCTGAACGCGTCGCTTGACGGAAGCCCAAGTACATCAATTGGTCAGCGAAGATAACAGTATCTTTCAGACCCAATTTACGGTAGCAAGAGTTAATTAACTTCGAGATGTTTTTCTTGGTCATCTCAACGTTAATTTGCTGGAAATCCATACCTTCAGGCACAACTTCCCAAAGTAGGCAGCGACCAGGCGTCGTATCTACAATAATGGTTTGCTGTTCACGGTTACCATCTTCGTCGATCACAGTCTGGTGTACACGTGCTTTAACGCGAGCGTGTAGATCAACCTGACCAGTCGCCAGTGCACGGTTTACTTCGTGAGTATCCGCGAACACCATGCCTTCACCTTTGGCATTGATTGCATCACGCGTGATGTAATACAAGCCCAAGACAACGTCCTGAGACGGTACGATGATTGGCTCACCGTTCGCTGGAGACAAGATGTTGTTTGTCGACATCATTAACGCACGAGCTTCAAGCTGAGCTTCAAGTGTTAATGGTACGTGTACCGCCATCTGGTCACCATCGAAGTCGGCGTTAAACGCAGCACATACGAGTGGATGTAGACGGATCGCTTTACCTTCGATCAGGATCGGTTCAAATGCTTGAAGACCCAGACGGTGAAGAGTGGGTGCACGGTTCAACATCACTGGATGTTGACGAATCACGTGAGCAAGTACGTCCCAAACTTCTGGGGTTTCGCGCTCAACCATTTTCTTCGCAGCTTTAATGGTGGTTGCTTGACCAGATGCCTGTAGTTTCGCAAAAATAAATGGCTTGAACAGTTCAAGTGCCATTTTTTTCGGAAGACCACATTGGTGCAAACGCAGGTTTGGACCAACAGTAATTACCGAACGGCCAGAGTAGTCAACACGCTTACCAAGTAAGTTTTGACGGAAACGACCCTGTTTACCTTTGATCATGTCTGCCAAAGATTTAAGCGGACGCTTGTTCGAACCGGTAATTGCACGACCGCGACGACCGTTATCCAGCAATGCATCTACAGACTCTTGCAACATACGTTTTTCGTTACGTACGATGATGTCTGGCGCAGCAAGGTCAAGAAGACGCTTCAAACGGTTATTACGGTTGATCACACGACGGTAAAGATCGTTTAGGTCAGAAGTCGCGAAACGACCACCTTCAAGTGGTACAAGCGGACGAAGGTCTGGTGGAAGAACTGGAAGTACAGTCAACACCATCCATTCTGGCTTGTTGTTTGAATCGTTGAATGCTTCCATCAACTTCAAACGCTTAGATGCTTTTTTCAGCTTGGTTTCTGACGTCGTAACAGGAATTTCTTCACGCAGACGCGCAATTTCAGCTTCAAGATCAATGTCTTTCAACAGGTCTTGAACCGCTTCAGCACCCATTTTCGCTGTGAATTCATCACCGTGTTCTTCTAATGCATTGAAGTATTCTTCATCGTTTAGAAGCTGGTATTTCTCAAATGGAGTCATACCCGGATCGGTCACTACATAAGATTCGAAATACAATACACGTTCAATATCACGCAGCGTCATGTCTAAAAGAAGACCGATACGGCTTGGTAATGATTTCAAGAACCAGATGTGCGCAACCGGTGAAGCAAGGTCAATATGACCCATACGTTCACGACGAACTTTCGCAGTAGTCACTTCAACGCCACATTTTTCACAAATGACGCCTTTGTATTTCATACGCTTGTATTTACCACACAAGCATTCATAATCTTTTACTGGACCAAAGATTTTGGCACAGAACAAACCATCACGTTCAGGCTTGAACGTACGATAGTTAATGGTTTCTGGCTTTTTAACTTCACCGTGAGACCATGACTTAATCATTTCTGGTGACGCAAGACCAATACGGATGCGATCAAACTCTACAGGAGCATGACCGTCTGAATCCGTCTTTTTGCGCATGATATCGAGCAAGTCTTTCAATTTTTTTCTCCGTGTGTTGTGGAGATTTTCACTCAACAACTGGGTCACAAATATTGTTTTTTAACTGAGTAATCCCCCCACCATCCTGCCTATCTCTAAGCGGGAAACTCCCCTTAAATTTAAGAGGAGTAAATCCCCCCCTTTATCAAGGGGGTTGGGGGGATTGGATGGTTACTTAGTCACCATTTTTCAGTTCAATGTTGATACCTAAAGAACGGATCTCTTTGGTCAATACGTTGAACGATTCAGGCATGCCCGGATCCATATAATGGTTGCCATCTACAATGTTCTTGTAGATACGGGTACGGCCTTCAACGTCATCCGATTTCACAGTCAGCATTTCTTGTAGCGTATATGCTGCACCGTAAGCTTCTAGTGCCCAGACTTCCATCTCACCGAAACGCTGACCACCGAATTGTGCTTTACCACCAAGCGGCTGTTGCGTTACTAGCGAGTAAGAACCAGTTGAACGCGCATGCATCTTATCATCAACCAAGTGGTTCAGTTTCAGCATGTACATATAACCGACAGTTACCGGACGGTCGAAACGTTCACCTGTACGACCATCATATAATACAGTCTGACCAGTACTAGATAGGCCTGCAAGTTGTAACAACTCTTTGATCTGACCCTCTTCAGCACCATCGAATACAGGCGTTGCCAAAGGCACACCAGCACGCAAGTTGCCAGAAAGTTTCAAGATTTCTTCGTCGGTCAAGCTATCAAGATCTTCTTGCTCGCCACCCACTTTGTTGTAAATCTTGTCTAGGAAATCACGAAGCTCAAGTACAGTACGTTGCTCTTTCATCATCTTGTCGATTTGATCGCCAAGACCTTTTGCAGCCATACCTAGGTGAGTTTCAAGAATCTGACCCACGTTCATACGCGATGGTACGCCCAGCGGGTTAAGCACGATATCAACAGGTACACCGTTGGCATCATGTGGCATGTCTTCTACCGGTAAGATGTTAGATACAACACCCTTGTTACCGTGACGACCCGCCATCTTATCACCCGGCTGGATGCGACGTTTTACAGCAAGATAAACTTTAACAACTTTCAATACGCCAGTAGTCAGTTCATCGCCTGTAGAAAGTTTTCGTTTTTTCTCAGCAAATTTCTCGTCAATTTCAAAGCCCTTCTCTTTCAAGAACACTTGAATTTGCGTTAAACGTTCAGCAATTGCTTCATCAACTGGTTGAATTTCAAGAAGATCAACGAGCTCTAAACCAGACAACACGTCTTCAGACAATTTGTCGCCACGTTTAGTTGTACCGCCACCATTCGACTCTTGGCCGTTGAGTAGACGGATCACGCGTTCACGTGCAGCTTCTTCAAAGATTTTGAACTCTTCTTTCAAGTCCTTACGGTATGCATCAAGCTGTGCTTTTTCAATTGCTTGAGCACGTTCGTCTTTTTCAAGGCCGTCACGTGTAAACACTTGAACGTCAATCACAGTACCTTTCGTACCCGATGGAACGCGTAAAGATGAGTCTTTTACGTCAGCCGCTTTTTCACCGAAGATTGCACGTAGCAATTTTTCTTCCGGAGTAAGCTGCGTTTCACCTTTAGGTGTCACTTTACCAACCAGGATGTCACCGGCAGTTACTTCAGCACCGATGTAAACGATACCTGACTCGTCCAGTTTAGACAGAGCAGCTTCACCTACGTTCGGAATATCCGCAGTGATTTCTTCCGCACCCAGTTTGGTATCACGTGCAACACATGACAATTCCTGGATATGAATAGACGTTAAACGGTCTTCTTGAAGTACACGCTCAGATAACAAGATCGAGTCTTCGTAGTTGTAACCATTCCAGGTCATGAACGCAACGCGCATGTTCTGGCCCAGTGCCAGCTCACCGCCATCTGTTGATGGACCATCAGCAAGCACATCGCCACGACCTACTTTATCGCCCATGTTCACAAGAACTTTCTGGTTGATACAAGTGTTCTGGTTCGAACGGGTGTACTTGATCAGGTTGTAGATATCTACACCTGCTTCACCTGCGATCATTTCGTCTTCATTCACACGAATAACCACACGTGACGCATCTACATATTCGATACGACCACCACGTTTCGCGATCACACATACACCAGAGTCATGTGCTACGTTCGCTTCCATACCTGTACCAACAAGCGGCTTGTCAGCGATCAACGTCGGAACTGCCTGACGTTGCATGTTTGAACCCATCAATGCACGGTTGGCATCATCGTGTTCTAGGAATGGAATCAGTGAGGCTGCTACAGAGACTACCTGCTGAGCAGATACATCCATATGCGTTACTTTTTCAGGAGGCATACGTACGAAGTCACCTTGATGACGTACAGATACGAATTCTTCAGTTAAATGACCATCTTTATCAATTGCAGAATCGGCCTGTGCAATCACAGTACCCACTTCTTCAATAGCAGATAAGTATTCAACTTCGTCTGTTACACGACCATCAACCACTTTACGATACGGTGTTTCCAGGAAACCGAACTCGTTCGCTTTAGCATATACAGAAAGCGAGTTGATCAAACCAATGTTTGGACCTTCCGGTGTTTCAATTGGACAAACACGGCCATAGTGAGTTTGATGTACGTCACGTACTTCAAAGCCTGCACGCTCACGTGTCAAACCACCCGGACCAAGCGCTGATACACGACGTTTGTGTGTAATTTCAGACAACGGGTTGTTTTGGTCCATGAACTGGGACAACTGGCTTGAACCAAAGAATTCTTTGATTGCAGCAGCCACTGGCTTCGCATTGATCAAGTCTTGCGGAGACAGGTTATCAGTTTCAGCTTGTGACAGACGCTCTTTAACAGCACGTTCTACACGAACCAGACCCACACGGAATTGGTTTTCTGTCATTTCACCAACAGAACGAACACGACGGTTACCCAAGTGGTCGATATCGTCGACTTCACCTTTACCGTTACGGATTTCAACTAATGTTTTCAGTACATCAGTGATATCCTCATTCGAGAGAATACCTTCAACTTCACGTGACTTCTGGTCTGTACCCACTTCGTAAGGACGACCCAAACGACGGTTGAACTTCATACGACCCACTGGAGACAGGTCATAACGCTCAGAAGAGAAGAACAAGTTGTTAAACAGGTTTTCAGCAGCTTCTTTGGTTGGTGGCTCGCCCGGACGCATAACCTTGTAGATTTCTACCAATGCTTCTTCACGGCTTGTAGTCGTATCTGCACGTAGAGAATCTGCAATGAATGAACCGCGGTCGATATCATTGGTGAACAGAATATTGAACTGCTTCACGCCGCCTTCTGCAATTTTCACCATGATTTCATGGCTTAATACAGTATTGGCTGCAATCACATCACCATCTTTTAATGGGATGTCTTCAGCAGTAATACGCTCATATAGGTACTCATCAGGTACTGCAAGTTTTTCAAGACCCGAAGCTTCCATTTGACGTACATGACGCGCATTGATACGTTTACCTTGCTCAACAATTGCCTTGCCATCCTTGTCCAGGATGTCAAACTGTGCCATTTCGCCACGCAGACGTTCAGGCACCAGGTCAATCTGGTAGCTACCCATGTCAAGATACACAGGTACTTTCTCGTAGAACATGTCGAGAATGTTTTCGTTGCTATAACCCAAGGCACGAAGTACTACAGTCGCAAGCAATTTACGACGACGGTCAATACGTACATAAACCAGGTCTTTAGCATCGAATTCAAAGTCTAACCATGAACCACGGTAAGGAATGATACGTGCTGAATAAAGAACTTTACCACTTGAGTGAGTCTTGCCCTTATCGTGGTCAAAGAATACGCCTGGTGAACGGTGTAATTGTGACACGATCACACGCTCGGTACCGTTAATCACAAAGGTACCGTTATCCGTCATCAATGGCATTTCGCCCATATAGACTTCTTGTTCACGTACGTCTTTAATTGACTTCGTTTCACGATCTTTCAGGATCAAACGAATTTTTACGCGCATTGGTGCTGCATAAGTTGAGCCACGAAGGATACATTCGCGTACATCAAACTCAGGCTTACCAAGACTATACTCAACGAATTCTAAAGCAGCATTGCCAGAATAACTTTCAATAGGAAAAACTGAACGAAATGCGGCTTGGAGACCGATATCTTCGCGGTTTTTTGGTGATTTGCCATCTTGCAAGAATGTTCTGTACGAGTCGACTTGAATCGCGAGCAAGTACGGAGCATCCATAACGCTAGGCAATTTACCAAAATTCTTACGGATCCGTTTCTTTTCGGTATATGAGTATGCCATCTGGAGTCCTCGGAAAGTGTAAACCAAGCCCGCCTGCAGAACGGGCTCAGAAGGAATTACGCTGGCCGATATGGCCACCACTCTTTACAAATGCTGCAATTTTTAGTGGTATTAAAACGCTTATCAATATTTTTTTAATGAAAAATATTGGTAAGCGTCTGTTCATTATGTTTATTTTTAATTTGTATGAATTTTATATCATGCAAACAAAAATCGAGCCGATTATTGTAACGCAAAAAGGCTGATGACCCAAGAGCCATCAGCCAATTTTTGGAGCCGATTATAAAAAAACCGGCTCCTTTAAGAAATTACTTAAGAGTAACTGTAGCACCAGCTTCTTCAAGTTTTTTCTTAAGCTCTTCGCCTTCTTCTTTAGAAACGCCTTCTTTAAGAACTGTAGGTGCGCCTTCAACCATGTCTTTAGCTTCTTTCAAGCCAAGACCAGTAGCTTCACGAACTGCTTTAATTACAGCAACTTTGTTACCACCGAAAGAAGTCAACTCAACGTTGAATTCTGATTGTTCTTCAGCAGCAGCAGCGCCAGGAGCAGCAGCAACAGCAACAGCAACAGCAGCAGCAGATACGTTGAATTTCTCTTCGAAAGCAGAGATTAGTTCAACAAGTTCAAGAACAGTTTTTTCTGCAACTGCGTTTAGGATTTCTTCGTTAGTTAAAGCCATGAGAATAACTCCAAATGGAAATTGAATGGTGTGGAAATAAATTTAAGCTTATGCAGCTTCTGACTCGTTTTTCTCTTTGAGCGCAGTAATAAGGCGACCCAATTTCGAAATAGGAGCTTGAAGAACGTTTGCAAGCATAGTAAGCGCTTTTTCTTGGTTCGGAAGGTTCGCGATTACGCTAACTTCAGCACCTTCGTAAACTTTGCCATCAAATGCAGCAGCTTTAAGTTCGAATGCTTTGTTAGTTTTTGCGAATTCTTCGAACAAGCGTGCAGCTGCACCCATGTCGTCTTCAGAAGTCGAGAAAGCTAAGATTGTTGGGCCAACAAGGCTGTCGTTCAAGATATTGAATTGAGTATCTTGAAGAGCGCGTTTAGCCAAAGTATTACGCACGATACGTGTGTGAACACCTAGTTTACGAGCTTCAACACGAAGAGCAGTCAATTGCTCAACAGTTAAACCTTGGTAGTCAGCAACAACAGCAGCAAATGCAGTAGAAGCAACTTCAGTTACTTCAGCTACGATCTGTTTTTTGCCTTCGATAAGAAGAGCCATTGTAAAACCTCCTAATGGTGATTTATGTACTTACGCGAAGTACACTCCCAATTCGCGAGACCATCACTGGACTCACACGCGGAGGATGAACAAATCACACCACCGCGTCTACGCAGGCTGAGCTATTAAGAGCGAAGCATAAAACTCCCCTCGCCTGCGGTCTTTGACGCTGATAAATTTTCATTTATCAATTCAAAGTTTGCCTAAATTATCCCCTCTCCTTATAGGAGAGGGCTAGGGAGAGGTTTAACCCTCTTCCCGACCTTCTCCCAGAGGGAGAAGGAGACATCTTCAGGGCTTTAAAATTCTGTAATAAGTCGAGACTTACTTAGATACGTTTGCTACATCAACGATCAAACCAGGACCCATAGTTGAGCTCAAAGTGATCTTTTGAATGTATACGCCTTTAGAAGTAGCAGGCTTTAACTTTTTCAAGTCAGCCACAAGTGCTTCAACGTTTTGACGAACAGCTTCAGCAGTAAAACCTACTTGACCGATCGCAGCGTGGATGATACCCGCTTTGTCTACACGGTAACGTGCTTGACCAGCTTTTGCATTTTTAACTGCAGTTGCTACGTCAGGAGTTACAGTACCCACTTTAGGGTTTGGCATTAAGCCACGTGGACCAAGGATTGTACCAAGTTTACCTACAACGCGCATTGCATCTGGAGCAGCAATTACAACATCAAAGTCAAGGTTACCCGCTTGGATGCTTTCAGCAAGATCGTCGAAACCAACAACATCTGCGCCTTCAGCTTTAGCAGCTTCAGCAGCAGCGCCTTGAGCGAATACAGCTACACGTACAGTTTTACCAGTACCTGCAGGAAGTGTAGTCGCGCCACGAACAACTTGGTCAGATTTACGAGGATCAACACCCAGATTTACCGCGATGTCTAGAGACTCTTTGAATTTAGGAGCTGGAAGGCTCTCTAAAACTGCAACAGCTTCTTCTAGTGTGTAAACTTTGTGCGCTTCTACAGCAGACGCAATCGCTTTTTGACGTTTAGTTAATTTAGCCATGTCTTAAAGCTCCACTTCCAAGCCCATAGAACGTGCAGAACCAGCAATGGTACGCACACGCGCGTCTAAGTCAGCACCAGTTAAATCTGGTTCTTTAGTAGTCGCGATCTCTTCTAACTGAGCACGAGTCAACTTACCAACTTTAGTTTTGTTAGGTACAGCTGAACCCTTTTGAATACCAGCAGCTTTCTTAAGAAGAATAGCAGCAGGTGGAGTTTTCATGATGAATGTGAACGACTTGTCGTTGTACACAGTGATCACGACTGGAATTGGCAGACCAGCTTCAAGTTTTTGTGTAGCAGCATTGAATTCTTTACAGAATGCCATGATGTTCACACCACGTTGACCTAGTGCAGGACCAATCGGTGGAGATGGATTCGCTTTACCAGCTGGAACTTGCAGCTTGATATAGCCGTCAATCTTCTTAGCCATTTCAAATTACCTCTGGGTGCAAACGCCGGTGAAGGCTCCCCAATGATTTCAAGTAACGATACCGTTACAACAACAATGCCTGACTTATAAATAAGTCAGGCGTTTTCAACCCATACAAATTAGACTGATTTTTCGACTTGGCGAAATTCCAATTCAACTTGAGTTGGTCGGTTAAATACATTAATTGTCAGCGTTAAGCGTGACTTTTCGTACTGAACTTCTTCCACCACACCTTTAAAGTCTGTGAATGGACCGTCAATAACGAGTAATTCTTCGCCTGGTTCAAACATCGTCTTAGGACGAGGTGCTTCACCAGTATTGCGTACACGCGCAAGAATCGCATCTGCTTCTTTTTGCGTAATCGGTGCCGGTTTTTCAGCCGTCCCACCAATAAAGCCTAAAACTTTTGGACATTCTTTAACAATGTGCCAAGTATCATCGTTCATTTCCATTTCGACTAGAACATAGCCAGGAAAGAACTTACGCTCTGATTTACGCTTTTTGCCATCCTTCATTTCCACCACTTCTTCGGTAGGAACCAGGACTTCACCAAAGCTATCGGCTACAGCGCTACGCTGGATTCGATCATTAAGCGAACGCATCACTTGTTTTTCATAGCCCGAATAGGCATGAATAATGTACCAACGTTTCATAGCTCTCTTACCCGATAATAAACTTGATTAACCAGCCTAAAATATAATCAAAACACCACAGTAATATAGATGCAATGACAACAACGACAAGGACATGCCAAGATGTGGTCATGGTCTCTTGTTTAGTAGGCCAGGTCACTCGACGTAACTCGATTCGTGCGTCTTTCAGCAAGCGAATAAAGCCTTTGCCTTGATGGGTGGCGTATAATAAACCGAATGCCGCAACGATACAAGCCAAAATCACCCCAACGCGCACCCAAATATCATTTGCAGGTGCCCAGTACGCTGGTAAATATTGGTTTACCATCATTGCACCCACCAATAAAATCAAGGCGATAACCCATAGAATTATGTCTAATGGAGAACCAGAATTTACATCTACTGCAGGATTATTTCTTTGAGGAATTGCCGCTTCGCCTAATGCGTCGCGTGATTTTTCATTCGACATTTTTGTACTCGTCGTAGGTTTCGCGACTTATTATATGACCAATTTTGCCGACATCAAGCGTCTTTTTAAAAACTTGGCAGGTCAGGAGGGACTCGAACCCCCAACATTCGGTTTTGGAGACCGACGCTCTACCAATTGAACTACTGACCTGCAAAACAACAAGTTGGAGCCTAAACCCCAACTCGCCTGTCTTATTCTATGATTATGCAGTTACTTTAGCAACTACACCAGCACCAACTGTACGACCACCTTCACGGATCGCAAAACGTAGACCTGGGTCCATTGCGATCGGGTGAATTAGCTCTACTGACATCTCAACGTTGTCACCAGGCATAACCATTTCCACGCCTTCTTTAAGCGAGATCGCACCAGT